>JANWXA010000137.1 GCA_025055465.1 Candidatus Kapaibacterium sp. | reverse complement strand
ACCGGTGCAATAGTTGTGTTTCCTCTTAATATGCCCAATGCTAACCTGTAAACGGAAAGAACTCGTGGTCCACCCCTGCCTGTCGCAGAGCATTGACAAATAGTTCCGCTGTCTGAAATGGCACAATGGGGTCCTGACGCCCATGGAGAACAAGAAAAGCAATCCCATAGCGCCGTATCTCGGGGAGCCGCTCCAACACTCTTCCTTCAGGATAGTAACTTGCGCCCACTAAAACAGCGCCAGCGTATGCTTCTGGATAGCGGGCAACAAGTACTGCGGCCATAAATCCTCCTTGGGAAAATCCGACGACAACGGGCAAGGACCTCCGCACAGAGAGATGGCGAACGGCATCCTGCACAGCACCATGATACCAGTCGGCTGCTAAGCTAATGACATCTTCGCGAAGCGAGTCTGGCACCCCCAGCTCCTCACCTAATGCCGAAAACCGGAGTGCTGCTGCATCAAGAGTTGGACGAAGCCGCACGTATGGTGCTTCCGGAGCCACGATAATAGCGTCTTCCGGCTGCCATTCCCGCGCCCACGAAAAAAGCTGAGCAGGTGCCTGGGAATTGCCATGGAGCAACAGCACCAAGCTATAGCGACGTGCTGTGTCGTAACCTGGGGGATAAAGAACAAAGTAGCGCCCAAAACGCTGCTGGAGAGTCGTTCTGAGTCCGACCTGTCCCATAGCAATAGCTCTACGTCGCGCCTCCGCCAGAAGACGTCGCCCCTTAGGATGGCGCTCCAGGAAACGCCATTCTGCCTCGCCAGCAAGCACCGTCGTGTCATTCCATCCAGTACGCAGAGCCCCCTCCAATGCACGAAGTGCTGCTGTCGTGTCCCCACGCCGCAATTGGCAGCGCGCCAGCAGCATGAAAGCGTGGCCATCGCGCGGATGTGCCTCCGTCCACTGGTACAACTCCCTGGTGGCTTCGGCATACCGCCCCTGCTGCCACAAGGCATAACCACGCTCAAACGCCGTGTAGGGCTCCTGGGCTACACCGTCCTGAACACCGAGAGTAAAGGACAACCACGACAGACTCGCTCTTGTCCATATCCACCATTTCCTCATGCCCCAATCAGCGCCTTGTAGGCCGACGCATCCAGCAGCAACTCAACTTCGTCCGGCTGCGTGAGCTCCAGCCGGAGGATCCATCCATGATTGTATGGATCCTGGTTGAGGAGCTCGGGCTTCTCCGAAAGGACGCTGTTGATCTCCACAACGCGTCCACTAACTGGAGCATAGACATCAGCAACCGTTTTGACAGCTTCTATAGTAGCCACAACTTGCCCTGCCTGAACGAGTTGCCCAGGACTGATGGTAACATCTACATACACGATATCCCCGAGTTCATGCTGCGCGTGATCGGTAATGCCAATAGTAGCTGTGCCATCCTCTACTCGAAGCCACTCGTGGTCTTTCGTATACCGCAACTCTTCCGGGAATCGCATTCTCCATCCATGTTGTTTGACTGTACTCTACACTTCCGCTGCAGGCGCATACTGGCGCCAGTCGTGCTCTTCCAGATACCGCGTATCAAAGCTACCCACAAGAAAGTCGGGATTGTTCATCATCGCCAGATGGAAGGGAACTGTGGTAGCGATTCCCTCGACCACAAACTCCTCCAATGCCCGACGCATACGAGCAATAGCTTCCTGACGGGTTGGAGCCACACTAATGAGCTTGGCGATAAGAGAGTCGTAATACGGTGGAATCGTATATCCCTGATAAATGTGCGAGTCAACCCGAATACCTAAGCCACCAGGGAAGTGGAGGCTGGTAATCGTTCCCGGCGAAGGTCGATAATCATTGAAAGGGTTCTCGGCATTGATTCGACATTCAATAGCATGGAACCGGGGGGGCTCCGGGTGTAACGAAAGCGGCTCTCCCGCTGCTACCCGAATCTGCTCCTTGATAAGGTCTATGCCTCCGATAGACTCCTCTGTAACAGGATGTTCCACCTGAATGCGTGTATTCATTTCCATGAAGTAAAAATTGCGCCCTTTATCCACGAGGAACTCCACCGTTCCAGCATTGACATAGTTCACCGCCTGGGCTGCCCGAACGGCAGCACTCCCCATTGCCTGTCGCAATTCCGGAGTCATGATCGGGGAGGGGGCCTCTTCAATCAACTTCTGATGGCGACGCTGAATTGAGCATTCCCGTTCATTGAGGTGGATGACCGAACCGTGATGGTCACCAAAGACCTGAATCTCAATGTGGCGAGGCTGCTCAATAAATTTTTCTACATACAAATCCGGATTTCCAAAGGCGGCTTCGGCTTCATTGCGCGCTAAGACAAAGGCACGCTCCAACTCCTCCTCCCCGCGCACCAGACGCATTCCTTTGCCACCTCCCCCTGCAGCCGCTTTGAGCATAATGGGATAGCCGACAGCCTGTGCAACATCTCGTGCTTCCTTCAACGAACTCACGACCCCCTCGCTGCCAGGCACGACAGGAACGCCAGCCGCCCGCACAGTTTCTTTGGCAACGGACTTGTTCCCCATCTTGGCTATGGCTTCAGGACTGGGTCCAATAAAGACAAAGCCACAATCGCGACAGATCTCAGCAAAGGTCTCGTTCTCCGCCAAAAAACCGTAACCTGGATGGATAGCATCAGCATTGGTAATCTCGGCTGCTGCTATAATAGCAGGGATATTCAGGTAGCTCTGCTTACTCGGCGGCGGGCCAATACAGACTGCTTCGTCAGCAAAGCGGACGTGAAGGGCATAGCGGTCTGCCTCCGAATAGACCGCCACGGTCTTGATCCCCATTTCTCGACAGGCGCGAATAATACGCAGAGCGATCTCGCCCCTATTCGCAATGAGAACTTTTCGAAACACGTTCACCCCCAACGGAGTGCAACAGTACGACGCCACGAAATTACAAAACCCTATCGCTGTTTGCCTGGAAGCCCATACTTTTGCTACCGGTGTGACAGTGCCTCTTCGGGGAAATCTTCCATGGAAAAGTTCCTCATTCAGGGTGGGCAACGCCTTCAGGGACAGGTCAGCATTTCAGGAGCAAAGAATGCCGTGCTGGCACTGGCACCCTCTACCCTGCTGGCCCCAGGTGTTCACCGCTTATACAATGTACCTCGTCTTAGTGATGTCCACACAATGGTAGAGCTGCTGGAGGCACTTGGCTGCTCTTGCGAATTCCGAGGCACAGAGCTGGTGCTGGACACATCTGGCCTGCGTCTGGTGCGGGCACCGCGGGAGATCGTTGGTCGGATGCGGGCCTCTTTCTACGTGCTGGGACCGCTTCTGGCACGGTATGGCTACGCTGAGGTACCTCTGCCGGGTGGGTGTGCTCTTGGCCCACGACCGATAGATCTCCACTTGTATGGACTCCGGCGATTGGGGGCAACGATAGAAATGCACAACGATTACGTCCGTGCCCAAGCTGAGCGTCTTCGAGGGACAACGATTACACTGCCTTTCCCCAGTGTTGGCGCTACCGGCAATCTCCTTATGGCAGCTGCGCTTGCTGAAGGAGAAACCCTGCTGTATAATGCGGCTGCTGAACCTGAAATTGTCCAGTTAGGTGAATACCTCTGCCAAATGGGGGCCTCTATCGAAGGGCTGGGAACGTCGACCCTCCATATTTACGGCACCAACCAACTCAATCCAAGCTCGATCGAGGTTATTCCTGACCGCATAGAGGCAGCCACATTCTCCATAGCTGCCGCAGCAACCCAAGGCGAGGTGACCCTGACACATACCCGACCCAACCACCTCCATGCTGTGTTGACTAGGCTAACAGAAGTTGGCTGCCAAGTGACAGCGACTGATTCTACCATCACCGTGCGCATGAACACCCTCCCCGAGCCCAGCGAACTGAGCACCGCTCCGTATCCTGGCTTCCCCACAGATGTCCAAGCGCAATGGACAGCCTTCATGCTCCGTGCGCCAGGCGTATCTCGAATTACCGATACCATCTACCCCAACCGTTTCAAGCACATCGCCGAACTGCAGCGCCTGGGGGCGCAGATTAAATTGGTGCAAAACACCGCCATTGTCCGAGGCGGCCACCCCCTTGTGGGCACAACGGTTGTCTCCAGTGACTTACGGGCCAGCGCAGCTCTTATCATCGCTGGGATCATTGCCTCCGGACAAACCGAAATATTGGAGATCCATCACATAGATCGCGGTTATGAGGCGATCGAGCAGAAACTACAACGGCTGGGTGCAGTCATTGAGCGGGTTCCTGTGGGGGATTAGCTTCTTTTTCCCTCTCCTAAGTCTCTCTGGAAAAGAATACCAGGGCGAGAACACCCTACTGCTACACCACCAACGGCAGCTCCGACAGCTCCAGCACCGTATTGAGGAACTGCGCCTGCAGTTGCAAAAAAGCAAGCAGGAAGAACAATCCGCACAGCAACGGCTGCAACGCATGCGACATTACCGAAATCTGCTGGAGCGCTCTATTGCCCTCATGAGCCGCGAGCTCCAGCGTTTGGAAGACTCTTTGGATCGGGTTCAACGCGAGCTTGCCCTCTTAGGTGCTCGCCGAGATACTCTCGGGGACTATCAACGCCGGCTCATACGGAGCTTTTATCTGTATTGGCACACTACCGAGGATTCTGCAGCCCGTTTACGCCTCCAGTATTACACCCAGGCTCTGCTCCGCCATTGCACTTCCCAGCAACAGGAGCTTTCCCGGCGCCATGACACGGTTGTACAGCTTCGCCTCCGGCTGCAACAGCTACAGCACCAGCGTCATCAGTGGCTCCAACGCCGAGAAGTGCAGCGTCAAGAGCTGGAGAGTGTCTTACGCCAGCAGGAGCGCACCCTCGCTGCCCTCCGCACGCGTCAGCGAGAGCTGCGGCGCCTTCTCCAGGAACGGCAACACAGTGCCCAACGCCTCCAGCGCACAATAGAACGCCTGATCGCTGCCGCTCAACAACAAAAAAAGCCTCAAACTCCTGTCTCTTCCCCCTCCCAGAGAGGCCTGACCCCGCCCTCTCCAGCAATACCACAGACTGCAACGACTCGACCTCCCTTGCATGCCTCCCGAACACTTTCTGAAAGGCTTCTCTGGCCTTCTTCCTCCCGACGTCTCCTCCGGGGCTATGGACTACAGCGAAGCCACGAAACGGGTATCGTTTGGGAAAATCCAGGCGTAGACATTGCAGCCCCACAGGGTAGCCCAGTTCGGGCAGTAGCAGCAGGGGTTGTCAAACTCATCCAGTGGCTGCCTACGTATCAGAACGTAGTTGTGGTAGAACATCCAAATGATCTTCGCTCCGTTTACGCCAACATGGCGAGCCTCTCTGTCAGCGTAGGTGCCTCCGTCTCCCAAGGTGCCACGCTGGG
>JANWXA010000136.1 GCA_025055465.1 Candidatus Kapaibacterium sp. | reverse complement strand
CACATCTCACTAACAGCTCCAACCCCCGAATGCCCACGAGATCATAGAGCACCCATCAAGCTAAGACAGTACTGTAGGCTCTGTCGCCCCAGAGGAGCCTCGATTTTCTGTCTATACTGTAAGTTTGCGTGTGTTTTCATAACACACGGGTGAACTTCTTTGCTTTTGAGAGAGCTGAAGGCAACACGCTAACACCGGTTCAGGGCCGTGCTGGTGATACATGCCCCTTCCAGAAGTGCAGGAAGCTCCCAGCGATGCCGAGGGAATGGCCCTAACGGGGCAGGTGTAAGGTGATCAGGGCTCTTGCTCGCTAAGACCGTATGGTATGGGCATTGCGTACATATTGCTCACCCAGAGGGTTGAGACCCACTAAACGACTACAGGGGCGGTGGACCTCCCTCACCGAGACAGCGAGTCCCCTCCCATATCTCATCGGAACCCTGCAAAGCAGCACAGAGTTCTATCACCGTGGTTGTGTCCCATCCTCGCAGGAAGCTGTTCCATGTGGTGGATTTTTCTCGCTTTCTTGGGCCTCCTCAGCATTCCTTCCACAGCTCAGTGGATTCGCGCCAGCGGCTCACTTGGCGCCTCTGCTGACATGTACCGAACCTTTGGCAGCAGCACACGGTTGCCGTCACAGAGCTACCGTGCAATCGCTCGGTTCACTGTTCACCTGTTCGACCAGGTTGACCTGCCCTTTGAGGTATACCTGAACAGTGGTCGGATTGGCTACCTGCAGCCCTTCAACCAGTTCGGTGTCACCCCACGCATCGGAAACTGGCTGCAACTGTTCGGTGGGTGGTACTCCACCCGCATCTCCGACTATACTTTCGGCGACCAGCGCATCCTTGGAGGCGGTGTAGAGCTGACCCCCGGCAACCTCCGTCTCGCCTTCCACTACGGCTACACGCGGCAGGCGCGGAACCCAGATACTGCTTACCGCTTCTACGGGGAGTACCGGCGCCGCATCATCATCGGCAAGCTGGGCTATGAAACCCCTGGAGGGGCCTTCTTGACACTCCAAGCGATGACCTCGCGTGATGAGGCAGGCTCGATCCGCCGCGATAGCCTTACCCCAACACCGCAGGCGAATGCTGTCTTCTCCATTGCCGGTGGGGCCGGGGTTCTGGAGGGCACAGTGCGCTTCCGCGGCGAGCTCGCCTTTAGTCTCTTCACGAACAACACAGGGGCTGAGCCCGATAGCGCAGGTATCCTCAATCTCCCATCCTTCACACAACGCCTTCTCCCCATCAATACCACCTCCCACATTGATGGGGCTGCCCGTGTCAACCTGGCCGTCACTCCCAGTCCGCTCTGGGGTATCACGCTCGATGGACAGTGGATTGGCCCTGGCTTCGTGACGCTCGGCTTCACTCAACTGTTCAACGATGTCTTGGACTTGGGCGCCTCCCCATACGTGCGCCTGTTCAACGGAAGGCTCCTCGTACGGGCGACGGTGAGCCGAAGGACCAACAACCTACGCCAGACCCGCATCGCCACTACCGAACGCTGGACCACAACCGGTGGCATCTCCTGGCAGCTTACGGACGCTCTCTCTCTGGACGTGCAGGCAGCACAGTATACGATGAGTTCCGACCACGCCAACGACACGCTGCGGGCGGACAACCGTACCCGCACCCTGACTCTGACCCCGTCTTGGCGCTTCCGGGCGTGGGGAGCCGATCAGTTCCTCTCTGCCGCCGTGACATACCAGCACGCGAGTGACCGCAACATCCTCAGCGGTCGCTACGGCACGAGCTCCGCGCTCAGCGCCTCCCTCTCGCACTCGCTTCAATTTCGCTCCAAGCTCAACCTGAACACCTCCCTCAACGTCAGCCGCACGGATACCTACTTCCAAGACATCACCTTCGCGACCCTCAGCGAGTCGCTGACCTACCCCTTTGCTGAGCGCCTCGCCCTCCGTGCATCCCTGAGCTTTGGGATGACGAGCGCAGCCCTCACGGCTTTCCAGCTATCCCTCCGCAGTGGCTTGACCTACTCTTTGGAAGAGTGGGGTAGCTTTACGCTCTATCTGACGAGCAACACCTATGACCTGACAGCTCGGCACGGCAACCGCTACACTGAGCTGTTCGGAAGCTTGCAGTACTCTGTCAACTTCTGAAGTCGGAGATGTCCAACACCAGTAGCAGGGCAGCTATGAACCTCCGACGCCTCGCATCGGCTCTCTTCTGTGCCGCCACCCTCTGGGGGCAGCCATTTGAGGTCGTCGTCAACGTGCGGAATCCCGCGCCGTTGTCGCTGGAGACCTGGCGCACTGATCCGAGAGTCGTAACCCTCCAGGTCTTCAACCAGGGCACGTCTGAACGCCGAATCGTCCTCGGGATTGAGCTCATCAATCGCACGACGAACCAGAGTGCAAAGACCAACATCTGGCATCCCTGCATGCCAGTCTTCACAATCCCGGCACGAGGGATGACGACCATCTTCGGTCCACAGCTTATCTGCGAAGCCTCTCTGGAGATTGACCCAGGAATCCGCACAGCCGTCGCCACCGCCGGAGCTATCCCTGAGGGCGACTACCAGTTCTGTGTGACTGTCTACGATGCCGACAACCGGAACATCCGCTATACGGACGTCGGCCAATTCTGTGCCACCACACGGGTAACCTGGCCTGAGCCGCCGGTCCTCATCTACCCCTTGAGCAGCGATCCTGCCCAGCGGTGTGACCAGCCCATTATCCTCCGGTGGCAGCCCCTCTCGCCCCCACCGCCGACCCCGGTCCGGTACCGAGTCCGCGCCGTTGGGATGTTCGAGGGACAGACCCCAAGGCAAGCCCTGGACGCGGCCACGCCGACCGAGACCGTCGTTGACGATGTCACGTTGGAGACGAACTACCGAATCGCGCCCAACAATTCGGTGCTCCTGGACTTGGCGCAGCGGCGCGCCCCACGCCTCGTCGGGATTGCTTGGCAGGTAGAGGCACAGGACGAGAACGGCACTCCGATTCCCACGCGCGGCGGTACACGCGGCAGAAGCGACATCGGCTCGTTCGCTGTGGAGTGCCCGAATGCGGGCTCCACAGCTTCTTGCACCGGTCCGATGACGCTCGGGGCCTACTATCCCCTCAACGCCGATACCATCCCTTGGGTCCCACCGCTCATGGTGGTGCAGTGGGGGCCATACTGTGAAGACGTCGTGCAGATGCAGTACCACCTCATCGTCATGGACATCCGCGAAGGGGGGCCTGTATACGACAATGAGCGCGTCCTCCGCTGGCCGCGTGGCCCAATTGACGGCCAAGGCCTGACAGGGCAGCCCAACGCCCAGGAGCGCGCGCGCCTCATCATCGTCAACCAGTGGGACGAGGGAGGCAACTTCGTTGCGTGGAACCGTGATCTCCGCCGCGGGACCACCTACCGCTGGGGCGTCAACGCTCGCCTCACCCGCCGCGAAGGGCGCGATGAACGAGAGCACTCTGTCACAACCGGCGTCCACACCTTCAATCTTGGCTTGCGCATGCCGACGAACCCCAACCCACCGAACGGCGCCACCGTAACGGAGCGCCGTGGCTTGTCTCTCTCGTGGCACATCCCGGAGCCTGCCGGCTTGACGCGCGAGTTCATCGCCGAGCTCTTAACCCTGCGAGGCGGAGGACGTGCTGGTATGGCGTTCGCTGAAGCTGCAGAGGTCGTCCGGGTCGTCGTATCGCGCGACTCCACCTTCCGCACCCCTGTTGCAAGTCGCACGCTGAGATTCCCCGCCAGTGGCAACTACATTAGCTTCGATGAGCGGGTCCGGGAGATATTCGGCACCAAGCGCGCGGAGTGGCGCGACCTGAACCTCAGCGACGGTGTCTACTACTGGCGCGTCGAGTACTACGATCCCTCCGATACGCTCACCCCGTACCGCAGGGGACCTATCTGGCGCTTCCAGGTCGGCTCCGGGGTGACGGCTGAAGAGTGCTTCCGCCTGCGCCCGAGCAACCCAGCGCACCGAGCGACCATCTCCGTACCGCGCGGCGGAGCGCAGATACCTTTCGAGGTCACCGCCGAACCCCCGATACGCCTCTCGGAGGTGACTGTCTGCCGGTTCCGCATCTGGGAAATGACCCGTCCCGATGAAGACCCCGCCACAGTCCGCTCCCGGTCGCCGCTGCTGGATATCACGCAGAACCGCCGCGATGACTCCCTCCAGCTCCGCGAACTCAGCAACAACGGTTCAATACAACGCATCGCGCTGGAGTTGATTAACACCCCTGCCGCACGACACACCTTCACGCCCACGATTGGGCGGACTTACCTCTGGGAGTGCGAGTTGCAGTTCCAGGGCGAACGGATCCGCGCCGACGGCACCCCCTGCACTCTGCGGGAGAAGCGGTGTGAGGCCGTCTTCACCGCCCGTTCCAGCGAATGCGACGACCCCTGCGTGGCAACCCCCCCGAGCAACACCACACCGTTCAGCGGCAGCCTCAACCCCGGAGACATCATCCGTATTGGGCACTTTGAGGCAGTTCTGGAGCAGGTCTCCGGTTCCCCTTCCCGCCTTTCGGGCCAGGCGCTGGTGCGGCTGCCGTGGTTTGACCTCCGCGTGCGGGCCCGCTTTGAAAATATCGCCGTCAACACTGACCGCCAAGTCTACGAAGGTGAGCTCGAGGCAGTGCAGGAGGAGGACTCCCCCATCCCTGAAGAGCTCGCGAATCGTTTGACCGGCGGCCTCGGGCTGGACTCAGCCCAGTTAGCCCGCATCCATGAGTACATCACCTCCCGACGACGGCTCGTGAGCTTGTTCGTGGACCGAGAGGTGAAGCTCCCGCTGGGCTTTGACCGCACGATTGACGGCTTCCAGTATACAATTGGGCTCATCGGCATGGTCTTCCGACCCGACGGCGCTTACCTCAACGCCGTGCAGGTCATCCGGCTGAATCTCCTTGACCGCGAGCACACCTTCGGGGTAGGTGCCCGGAACATCTGCTTCTCGCCGAACGGCATCGGCCGCTCGGTGGAGTTGTACCTCGCCGAGGACCGCGTCTACACGACCGATGGCGAATTCGTCGTCAAAGTCAAAGCACAGCAGAGGGATGGTGGTGGGGGCGCACCAGCAGACTCCGGTACCTATGTCCGCTTCTCCTGTGCTGGCTTTGAGTTCCTGCGTGTCGCCGTAGATGTGGAGTTCCCCCGCTCCTGGATGCTCCCCTCACCCGACAACGGGCGGGACAAGGTTACTCTACGCCTGCGCGCCCATGTGCGGAATACTGGTGACTTCCTCGCCACCGGCACTATCACGCCCTTCAGCCCCTCCGGTGCGCCCGGCTTCGTGTTTACGTGCGACAACGTCGCCGTTGACTGCTCCGATCGGGATAACCCACCGGACATCAGCTTCCCACCGGGATACAGGGGGGAGACCACCACGCGATGGCGCGGCTTCTACCTGAACCGCCTCAGCATGCGCTTCCCCGAGGGGATTCGCGGCTGGAGGGGCCCAGAGCCGCCGAGCGTCGGCATCCAGAACGTCAT
>JANWXA010000135.1 GCA_025055465.1 Candidatus Kapaibacterium sp. | reverse complement strand
AGCCCTATGCCGTACACGTCCACGAACGTGCCATGGACAACCACTTGTGGTGCGAACTGGTCATCCAAAAACTCCGACAGAATGGCGATGGTTTTCGTTGTGTCATATGGAGTGCTGAGAACTGCAACCCCGCAGTCGCAGGCACGGTGGAGAAAATCGCTGTCGGGTTCGTTCCCAGTGGTTAGGACGATGCAGGGGATTGGGAAGCTGAAAAGGCGGTAGAGTGCTTGTTGCCGTTCCGGTGGGGCGAGGCTGCGCAGGTAGTAGAACTCTGTGTTGCCGAGAATTTGAACTCGGTCGTGCGAGAAGAAATCAGTAGAGCCTGTCAGCACCAACTGTGGTCGGTGGAGGCCCTTGTCTGTAATGGACCTATCCAAACCAGTTTCGCCCGTTAGCGGCTGCAGGGGCAAAGGAGCCTGAAGGAGGGTGCGAACAGGAATATGCTCGCGGGCGAAGACCTGCAATGTTTGCCACCACGACATATTGCCGGGTCCAGGGTTGGTGGTTGTCTGGGCTTGTTTACCGCTGCTGTCGCTGTGTCTTGAGTTTCCGAAGCTGCCGTACCAGTACGTCCACAGCTTGGTTGACAGCGGCTATGTACGAATCGCCTTTTTCTTTGACCACGATCTCGCGCCCATCGGCGTTAAGGCGTACCTCCACGTGTTTCAGTCCGCGCTCTTCTTCCAGCACGACGTGTGCCCGGAGCAGCCCAGGGTGGAAGCGGTTCAGCTTCTGCAGTTCACGTTCAATGGTCTCTTGGAGCTCTTCTGGTGCTTTGAAGTGACGAGCCGTGACCGTAAGGTGGAGCATCTGTATACCTCCGTTCTGCGTCGCAGTGTCTGCCAACTACAAAGTTAGGGCATAGCCTGGGATTAGCCAGTGCCGTCGCTGACTACCTTGCACATCGGAGATAGTCTGCTTTGTATTTGGTCAGTTGCGTGGCTGCGGGGAGGCGATTTAGTCTTTACGGCGTCAGGCCTTGTCCCATCAAGGCTTCCCAAAGACCTCAGGGTAGAACCATAGGTACCTGTAGCACCAGGGCAAGGGTAAGCGTGACCATGCTCCCGCTGAGCTGGGAAGGCCCCTCAGGGAGGGGAGGGGCGGGAGAGAGTTGTACCGCCACAGGGGAAAGAAGAGCATCCCGGAGGGGTATGAAGCAGTACGCTGCTTCTATGCGCAGGCCTTCTAACAGGGACCCACGGGCAGCGGCGTCAAAGCTCAGGGCGGTACCGAGGAGAACACGAATGCCTGGGCGTAGCAGCCAAACATTTCGGTACATCCCTCCACTGCGCGTATCCCCCGGCAGGGAGCTCGATATGAGCTCCTGCCAGTGTAGCTTCAGGGGGACAAGCCCGACGGCGGTGTGGACATAAGTGCGGAATTGGATTTGGAAGGGGCGCCACTCAACACCTAACCACGTGGGAATAGGGTGCAGTTCAAGGACGGCGCGTATCTTGCGTTCTCCTCGACGATGTGTCTCCTCGATCTGCTGCCGATACGTGTGGTCCAGTCGAAAGCGGTGCATACCTGTTCCGAGTCGGAAGCTCCAGGCAGAGTCCAAGGGGATTCGGACGCTGAAGGCGAGCGTCTCACCGGGTGGAAAAACGGTGGGAAAATCTCCTGCATGGGTTAGTTCCCGATAGCGCTGAAGGAGCTCCTGCCCGTCCCACGAGAAAGAAAGGCCAGCTTCGGCCGCGAGTTCCAGCCAGAGAATGGAGGTGCGTTCCGAGGTAGCCCAGTCCGCCTGCACCAGGTGTATTCCAGAGAGAAGCCAAGGAATGAGAGCGAGAGCCCAACTCGCTGTGGGGGGCATTGCTTACAGTATCCGTTTCCCCATCAACGATGCTACCATTTCAGCGGCAACGGTGGCGCTTGTGTTGTGGTCGTCTAAAATAGGATTGACCTCAACGACATCCAGCGATTGTGCACCGCCGTGTTCCGCGATGGTCTCCATGAGTAAGTGGGCTTCTCGGTAACTCAGTCCACCGGGCACGGGGGTCCCTACTCCGCGGGCGACTGAAGGGTCAAGAACATCAACGTCAAAGCTGACGTGGAGGTGCTCTACACGGTTGCGTAGGTACTGGAGTGCCTCCACTGCAACAGTATAGATGCCACGACGGTCAATGTCCTGCATCGTATAGATGCGGAGGTGGAGGTCATAGATAAGCTTCCGCTCGCCGGGGTCCAGGGAGCGGACGCCGATGAGTACGACATCGCTGGTTCTCACCATAGGTGAAAAGCCCGGTAGATGGGTTAGCTCTGGGGCCCCGTAGCCGAGCGCAACAGCCAAAGGCATACCGTGAATGTTGCCGGAGGGGGTGGTCTCAGGGATGTTGAGATCGCCGTGGGCATCGATCCAGAGGACCCCGAGCCGTCTGCCCTGGTGGTGGCACCAGCGGGCGATGCCTGCGATCGAACCAATACTCATGGAGTGGTCGCCTCCGAGCAGGATCGGGAAGTTCCCCGCTGTCAGGACAGCGGTGACGCGGTCCGCAAGCTCTCGGCAGGCGCGACTGATTTCTGGAAGGTATTTCAGCCGAGGATCGTGCACGTCCTGGACTTCTCGGGTCCGGATAGCGATGTCGCCGTGATCAAGAACTCGATAGCCCAGTCCCTGCAGCAGCTCAGCGATGCCAGCGATGCGCAAGGCTGAAGGCCCCATGTCCACGCCTCGCCGCCCGGCGCCTAAATCCATGGGAAAGCCGACAAGTGCGACCGTGTGCATGGATTTAGCAGAGCAAATCCAAGAGACGTGCCAGCAGGGGGCGTAGCTCTTTACGGTGAACGACACAGTCTACGAAGCCATGTTCTTGAAGGAATTCAGCGCGTTGGAAGCCTTCCGGAAGCTTCCGCTTTGTGGCTTGTTCGATGACTCGGGGGCCGGCAAAGCCGATCAGGGCACCAGGCTCTGCCACAATGATGTCGCCGAGCATGGCGAAGGAGGCCGTAACCCCACCAGTCGTCGGATCGGTCAAAACGGTGATGTAAGGTAGGCGGGCCTCTGCGAGCTGCGTCAGTGCTGCCGCGGTCTTTGCCATCTGCATCAGCGATAGAGCACCTTCCTGCATGCGTGCGCCGCCGGAGGCACAGACGACCACCAGAGGCGAGCCCCGCTCTAAGGCATCGCTAACGGCCCGCCGGAATTTCTCGCCCACTACTGAGCCCATGCTGCCTCCAATAAAGGAGAAGTTCATACAGCCGAACACGATTGGGCGTCCTGCGAGATGGCCGAGCCCTGTGGTCAGCGCTTCGTTGAGCCCAGAGCTGCGGTAGGCCTCCTCCAGACGCTTTTGGTAGGGCTTGGTGTCAACGAACTGAAGGGGATCGGCTGAGCGGAGTTCTGTGTGCGTTTCCTGAAAGCTGTTGCTGTCCAGGAGGAAGGCGATGTACTGCCGGCTGCCGATGCGGAAGTGGTGAGTGCACTGCGGGCATGTGTAGAGGTTGTCCTCCAGCTGCCGCTTATACAGAATAGCGCTGCAGCGCGGGCATTTCGTCCACAGT
This sequence comes from Candidatus Kapaibacterium sp., assembly GCA_025055465.1. GTDB lineage: Bacteria > Bacteroidota > Ignavibacteria > Kapaibacteriales > HRBIN21 > HRBIN21. The sequence goes on along the minus strand of JANWXA010000135.1, from coordinate 2,014 downwards.
CCTTCGGGAAGCTCGCGCTGATGAGTCTCCTCAATGTTCGGCTTTTTGCGCAGAAACCATGCCATAGGACAGCGCTGAGGTATGATAGACAGTTTCCAATTTAGCGCTCCCTTCCGGAACCAGTGTCAGGTGAGAATGCCGGTGTGGGGGCCGCGCCAGCCTCGAAGGAAGGTTGCGGCCGGCAGTGGGCGGCGCCCTTCCTGTTGTAGCTCTGTGATTTCGACGGCGCCATCGGCACAAGCAACAAAGAGGTGATCACCAGAAATCAGGAAAGTCCCCGGGCGAGTCTGCTGCTCAAGAGCGACGGTTCGGGCTCGTAGAAAACGGAGGCGGCGTCCCTGCAAGAGTGCCCATGCGCCAGGCTCGGGCGATAGTCCGTGGATCCAGCGCCGGACCTCCTCAGCGGGGCGATCCCAACGCAAGTGGCAATCTTCTGGGCGTAGCTTTGGTGCAGTAGTTGCTTGGGAGTGGTCTTGCGGCTGTGGGTGCAGTGTCCCGGCAAGGAGTCCCTGAAGAGTTGCTACGGCGACCTCAGCAGCTAAAGGCATCAAAAGGTCGTGCAGTTCGCCGTACGTTGCCCCGTCGGGGATAGACTGCTTGCGCTGGAGCAGGATGGCACCGGTGTCTACACTCGCTTCCAGGAGGAAACTGGTAATACCGGTGACGGTCTCGCCGCGGATGATTGCCCAGTGAATCGGAGCGGCACCCCGCAGCTTCGGCAGGAGGCTCGGATGGACGCAGAAAGCGGCACGGCGTACGCTGCCGTATACCTCCGGCGGGACGATGCGGAAGGCAACTACCACCAGGAAGTCAGGTGCATAGGTGCAAAACTGCTGGACGAAATCTTGGTTGCGCAGTGACGGCGGCTCCCAGACCGGGATGCCCAGCCGTAGCGCTGCCTCCTTGACCGCGGATGGACGGAGGCGCAGCCCGCGTCCCTGTGGTTTCTCTGGTGCAGTGATGACGAGCCCGACACCGAACTCTCGATGGAGTGCCTCTAAGCTGGGAATGGCGAAGCGTGGGGTGCCCATGAAGACAATGCGCATTGGCCCCTCAGTTCTTCCACTGTGTCCACAGGAAGTGCAGAGCAAACGCTACAATGGCCACCCCGTAGAAGAAGCGCAACCAACGCGAGGGGAGGTGGACGGCAAGGGAGGCCCCCAGATACGAGAGCGGGATACTGCCCATGAGGAAGGGTAAGAGCAGCTCAATGCTAATGTGGCCCAGCCATGCATGGACAAGGGTTCCGGGCAGAGCCAGTCCGGCAACACAGACCAGAGAGGTGGCCAGGGCTTGCTTTAGCGGGAAGCCGAATAGAAGAGTGAGGACGGGTACGAGGACGATTCCACCGCCAATGGCTAACAGTCCACTCAGGAGCCCAGTTATTCCGCCAATGCCGATGAGGACAAGTGCAGGAGAGCTTGCGGGGGACCTTGTCGCGACCTCCAGGGGATCCTGTCTATGCCAAGCTTCCCAGAGGAAGCGGATTCCCACCAGGCAGAGCAGCAGCCCAGTGAGCAGCATCAGGCGTTGCCCTCCTACAAAGCGGGTTGCCCAGGCGCCGAAGACAGTGGCTGGCAGTCCCCCCAGCAGGATCCAGACTGTTACTTGCCAGTGGATCAGGCGATGGCGCCAGTAGGCGATAGCGCCGGCGAGTGCTGTGGGGATAACCCCTGGTAGTGGTGTCGCCAGCGCTACCAGCGGCTCCACTCCTGAGAGGCGTAGCAGGGGTGTTGCGATGATGGAGCCCCCAATCCCGAACAGCCCCGATGCTAAACCCACGATGCTGCCGATGAGAAGGGGCAGCATGTGCTCTATTCTACGACGATGTTGACTAACCGGTTCGGCACGACGACAATCTGCCGAATCCTTTGTCCAGCGATGAAGCGTTGTACATGGGGATGTCCCAAAGCGAGGCGCCGCAATTCCTCTTCGTTCGTGCCCATAGGTAGTTTCGCTTTCGCTCGCACCTTGCCATTGACCTGGAAGACGATCTCGATTTGGCGTGGGGTTG
>JANWXA010000134.1 GCA_025055465.1 Candidatus Kapaibacterium sp. | reverse complement strand
TACTTGCATCAGCCGCTACAGCCGTAACCGCGCCGTCGGTGAGCGCCTGGCACGGGGCGAAGAATTGGAACAAATTTTGACATCTCTCCGAATGGTCGCCGAGGGAGTATCAACAACGCGCTCGGCATATATGTTGAGCCAACAAGTTGGGGTCGAAATGCCCATCACGGCCCAAATGTATGCGGTCCTGTTTGACGGGAAACCGCCTTGTCAAGCGGTAGAGGAATTGCTCCTACGTGAGGCAAAAGCAGAGTACTGGTGGAACTGAATCCGGGGAACATTTATGGAGCAGTCCGGCAACTTTCTCCAAACCGTCCAGAGCATTGATTGGCTAATGGCGCCTCCCCGCGTAGTAGTACATCTGAACAAGCTACTGGAGAACGAGCGGGCACACTGGCAAGAGGTTGCTCAAATCATAGAGACAGAGCCTGCGGTAGCAGCCCGAATTCTCAAGCTGGTCAACTCGCCCTTTTATGGGCTCCAAGTACCCATTTCTTCTATCCAGCAAGCGCTGGTTTTTCTGGGTTCCATTGCTGTTACCTCCATCGCCGTTGCGGTTGGGATCTTCACCCGTATGATGCTCAAAAGCCAACCTGAAGCCGCCGAGCAATTGCAGCGTTTCTGGTGGCACTCCGCCTGCACTGCTTTAGTAGCGAAGGCGTTGGCGCGCCAAATAGAAGTTTCGATGGCAGAACAGGTCTTTACTGCAGGGCTGCTCCATGACATTGGAAAACTGATCGTTATCCAAGCGTCCCTGCTCCACTTCAGGGAGTTAGAGCGGCGGATTCAAGCCGGCGAAGCTGAGCACGCTGCCGAGCGTGCTCTGTTGGGTGCGACTCACGAGGAAATTGGAGATGTTTTAGCACAGCGGTGGTACTTTCCCGAGAGTATCCGAGCCGTCGTTCGATACCACTCCGCACCGCACGAAGCCCCACGCTTCCAGACCCAGGCCAGTATCGTCCGCATAGCCGACCTACTGTGCGAGCTCTGGGGCGCCGGCATTGGCGAAGGCATCCAGCGCTTGCTGCTGTCCGAAGAACCTGCCTGGCGCATACTGGAAGAGAAGTTCCCTGACCTCTCCAACATGGATATTGCCGCCTTCACTCTGAACATGGAGGAACATTTCCACGATGCAGCAACAATGCTCCAAACACTGGTGAGCGAGGTCTAATGCTCCCTGTTCTCATCAAAATCGGCCCGATAACGATTTACAGCTTTGGAGCTATGGTAGCCCTGGGCTTTCTGACTGCCTACTGGCTCTCTGCGGCAGAATTCCGCCGCCGAGGCATACCGAAGCCAAAGGACGTCGCCTCCTCACTCCTTCTGATCGCTTTCATCGGCGGCTTGGCTGGGGCAAAACTCTTTCATCTACTGGAGCATCCCCAAGAGTTCCTCGCCGACCCTCTCGGGGCCATCTTCAGTCCTGCAGGGCTTACCTTCCACGGGGGCTTTCTGGTCGCAACGGTCGGCTTTCTTCTGTATTTGCGTCGGCGCCGTCTGCCCCTCTGGCGCATTGCCGACGCGATCGCGCCAGCGCTTATCTTAGCCTATGGAATTGGGCGAATTGGTTGCCACCTGGCCGGTGATGGTGATTACGGTATCCCGACCAACGTCCCCTGGGCGGTCACGTACCCGAACGGGACAGTCCCCACACTGGCGCATCTTAACCCTGAACTGCGGCGCAAGTACGAAGAGCTCTTCCCCGGACGCCCCGTGCCGGAGGACATTCCGGTCCATCCCACGCCTATTTACGAGTTTCTGGCCTGCGTCGGGGTCTTTATCCTGCTATGGTCACTCCGAAAGAGTCGCCAGCACGCTGAAGGCTGGCTGTTCGGGCTCTACCTTGTACTGGCAGGCTTGGAACGGCTCTTGGTGGAGTTTATCCGCCTCAACCCGACCTACTGGGGACTAAGCCAAGCACAGTGGGTATCGCTTGTAGCCATCGGTGTAGGGGGCTTCCTACTGGTGCGCCGCTGGGCTAATACTTCCGCTCCACGGGCTGGTAGCGCGTGATCCGAACGGGCTTGTAGGTAATCTGCGGGGCAGCATGATCCGGGTCCCGCACAACCAGGGTGTGTTTGAGCCAGCTCTGGTCATCGCGCTGGGGATAGTCTTCTCGGGCGTGAGCGCCACGGGTCTCCGTGCGTGCAAGGGCACTGTAGGTAATTGCCTCAGCAACGTCTAGCAGGTTTTCCAGTTCCAGTGCCTCTACGAGCTCGGTGTTGAAAGCATCGCCTCTATCATCAAGATGGAGCCGTTGGTAGCATTCTCGTAAATCCGCCAGGATGCTGGTCGTTTCCCTCAGTCCTTGGTCGGTGCGGAAAAGTCCGACGTTGTCCATCATTGTTTTCTGCAAGGTCCGGCGCAACGGTGCAAGGCGTTCGGGACCATTGCTGGAGCGGAGGTGCTCTATCCGCTGGCGGGAAAAATCCAGGACGTCTGCAGGGAGCTCTTCCCACGCCGCGCCTGCTTGCAGGTATTCTACGATTGCCTTGCCCGCACGGCGCCCGAAGACAATCAGGTCCAGCAGTGAATTCGTTCCCAGGCGGTTGGCACCGTGAACGGAGACACAGGCCACCTCGCCTGCAGCCCACATGCCACGCAGCACCGTATTGCGCTCGTCCACGACGACCCGCCCATCCACATCAGTCGGAATACCCCCCATGGCGTAATGAACGGTCGGCTGGACCGGAATCCACTCCTTCCGGGGGTTCACCCCTAAGTACAACTGGGCAAAGCCCGTGATTTCGGGCAATTTCTCCCGCAGCACCTCTTCGGACAAGTGGGTCAAGTCCAGTCCGACATAGAAGGTTCCGTCCCTCGCCTCAATGCCCCTGCCTTCTCGGATTTCCGTAACGATTGCCCGGCTGACCAAGTCGCGTGGTGCTAAGTCCTTGACCGTAGGAGCATAGCGTTCCATGAAGGGCTCGCCATCCTTGTTGCGGAGAATCCCCCCTTCGCCACGGGCTGCTTCCGAGATGAGCACCCCAAGCCTCCACAAGCCCGTTGGGTGGAACTGCACGAATTCCATGTCCTCCAGTGGGATACCCCGCCGATATACCACCGCCATTCCGTCGCCGGTGCCAGCATGGGCATTGGAGGTCACCTGGTAGACACGTCCGTAGCCGCCAGTGGCAAAGAGCACTGCCTTGGCGTGGAAGACATGGAGCTGGCCTGAACGGATGTCCAGCGCCACAACCCCGCAGCAGGAGCCATTGTGCACAATGACATCGGTAACGAAGAACTCCGAAAAGAAGCGGACGCCGTTTTTGAGAGCGTTCTCGTAGAGAGTATGCAACATCGCATGTCCCGTACGGTCCGCTGAGTAGCAGGCACGGCGTACAGGGATCCGCTTGGAGTTGGGGTCAGAAGGATTCTCTGGCCTCGTATGCCCGCCGAAGCGCCGTTGAGCAATCCTGCCATCCGGACGTCGGGAAAAAGGCATTCCCATGTGCTCCAGCTCGATGATAGCCCGAACAGCATCCTGGCACATCAGCTCTATAGCGTCCTGGTCGCCCAAGAAATCAGAGCCCTTGATCGTGTCGTATGCGTGCCACTCCCAGGAGTCCTCCTCCTCGTTCCCCAGGGCTGCACAGACCCCGCCCTGAGCTGCCCCTGTATGGGAGCGCAAGGGATGGACCTTACTGAGCACCGCGCACGTATACGGCGGTTTGATCTCAACGGCTGCGCGCAACCCCGCTCCGCCAGACCCGACAATGACAACATCCACTGTATGAACCTGCATGGCCAGCCCTGTTCTGTCCAACAGCCTTACGGCAGGTGCTTCCACTCATGCACAGTTAGCACCGTGTCAAAGCCAAGATAGACAAAGTAGAGAGCAGCAATGATCACAATCCCCATGATCCCCACGAGGAGGACGCGTGGAAGCTTGAAATCGCGCACAATGTTGTAGAGGCCCTGCACCCCATGGTAGAAGCCCAGTAGCACAAACCCCAGGTACCAAAACTGAAATAGGGGATTCGCTAACCGTTCGATTGAGGACTCAAAGCTATGCCCAGCGGCTTCCGTCCAGTGGACCGTCACGTAGTGCCCGATGGTGAACACCACCAATAGCAGACCGCTGATGCGCTGCCAGTACCATCCATAGGAAGACCACCGTGACCGGGTTGAGCGCATGGTTTCCCTCCTTACTCTCAGACTGCAAATGGGTCGAGGAAGATGAGTACCCCCATTAGGAGCATCATTGCGACCCCAATTCCGTAAACCAGGTGCAGCAGGAGCCTCTGGCGGTAAGCCCCCTGTGTAGAGAAGTCCACCAGGGCAATCCGAATACCATTGAGTGCGTGGAAGAGAACGACAGCGAAGAGCAGCCACTCCGCAACTTTGAAGAAGGGGGTTGTAAAGAGCTGCATCTCTGCCTCAAACGCCGCACTGCCCTTGACAAGGGTTCGGAGCGCCCAGATGTGCACGAAAAGATACCCCAGAAGGGCCAGACCAGTGATGCGGTGTAAGACCCACGCTACCAATCCTGCATGCCACCGATAACGGCGGACATTCTCCCACCATGTCTTGATCGGTGACCGCTGCTGTAAATACGCCATTATGGTATCCCCTGCTGTCCCGACTCGGCGCAAACTTATGCGACATACGCTTTCCAGCACACGAATCCCCCTCATCCGAGTAGCCTGTTGCGCAACGAACAGTCCAGCAAGAGGGGAATTCTTTATCTTTGGTGTTCCTGTCAGTCCAACTAATCCTTAGGAAATACTTGATGCCTTCCCGTCTAAGCTGGAGCAGTGTCGTCGGAATACTGGGGCTCGCCGGCGGGCTATCAATACAAGCGGCGGACACCACATACACGCTCCCCGTAGTTACCGTCACAGCTCTGCGGAGCGCAGAACTGCTACCGGTTGTACCGTACGCCCTAACCCATCGTACGGCAGAGGGATGGGTAGCTCGGCGGGGCTATGGCATTGAAGAAGCCCTGGGGTGGATTCCGGGAGTCCTTGTGCAAGACCGCGCGGGGACTGGTGACCTTCGGATTGTCGTACGGGGTTTTGGAGCCCGCGGCGCTGGCGACCGGTCCAACAACGGAACAACACGCGGCGTGCGCATCCTCTTGGATGGGGTCCCTGTAACAGAGCCTGACGGACGCACTGCGTTGGACCTGCTGGAGCCCCTGGCACTTACAGAAGTCGACGTTCTACGCTCCAATAGCACTCTACTGTGGGGAAATGCCAGCGGCGGCGTCATCGCTTTCCGGACGGTGCCACTGCCATCGGCACTGCCGTTTACGCTTTCTGCACTCGCTGGTGGTTTCGGGTTTCGTAAAGTCGCAGCACAGATAGTGTTCGACTCTCCCAGCAGCACCATAGGAACCACCGCTGCTTACACTGTCTCTTCTGGCTGGCGCCGCCATTCGGAGGCCAGGCGCTGGTGGGCAGGTTGGTCGCTGACCTCGGAGTTAGCCTCCAGTACCCTGGTGGAGCTGACAGCTACCTTTACCGCCAACCGTTTCAATATCCCCGGCCCGCTGAGCTGGGAAGACTTCGTGCGCACTCCGGAGGCAGCCAATCCTACGTATCAGAGGCAACGTGCCCGCCGCGACAACCTCATC
>JANWXA010000133.1 GCA_025055465.1 Candidatus Kapaibacterium sp. | reverse complement strand
CCAGCAACCGCCAGCGCCTGAGGGGAATCGTATGGGATCCCGCTAACCATAAGCAGAGTTCCCAGATTGGCGTAGCCCAGCCCCAAGGTGCGGAATTCGTAGCTTTTACGGGCAATTTCCCTGGAGGGGAATTGAGCCATCAGGACCGAGAGCTCCAGTACAATGGTCCAGAGGCGTACGGCGTGTCGGAAGTCCTCCACGCGGAATGTGCCTGTTGCCTCGTCGTAGAATTTGAGCAGATTCAGGCTGGCCAGGTTGCAGGCAGTGTCGTCCAGGAATAGATATTCGGAGCAGGGGTTGGAGGCGTTGATGCGTCCAGAGTTAGGGCAGGTGTGCCATTCGTTGATGGTGGTATCAAATTGCAAGCCGGGGTCGGCGCACTTCCAAGCAGCCAGAGCGATTTTGTTCCAGAGATCGCGAGCGCGTACCGTGCGATAGACGCGTCCGTCGGTGCGCCAGCGGAGGTCCCATGTGCCATCCTGGAGGACGGCATGCATGAACTCGTTGGGTACGCGGACCGAATTGTTGGAATTCTGTCCGCTGACAGTTATGTATGCTTCGCCTTCGTAGTCCAGTGTGAAGACGGGAAAATCCAGGCGCGTGTACCCCTGCTCTACGAGAGTCAGGGTACGAAGGATGTAGGGGCGTGGGATACCGCGATGGAGGGCATGGCGAATAAGCGTCTGTAATCGAGGATTGCTGCGCCAGTCTGTTCCTCGGGCAACGGCTTCGTCCATAATGGCCTGGAGGAATACTGCATTGATGCGGGAGCCAGTGACCAGGGCAGCGACTTTCTCTTCCTCGCGAGCCTTCCAAGCAATGAACTCCTCAATGTCAGGATGGTCAATGTTGACGATGACCATCTTGGCGGCGCGTCGAGTTGTGCCACCGGACTTAATGGCACCAGCAGCACGGTCAAAGATTTTCAGGAAGCTCATGAGTCCTGAGGAGACGCCGCCACCAGAGAGCGGCTCGCCGGCGGCCCGCAGAGAGGAGAAGTTCGTGCCCGTTCCGGACCCGTACTTGAAGATGCGGGCTTCTCGGGTCAGGAGATCAAAAATGCCTCCCTCGTTGACTAAGTCATCGCTGATAGATTGGATAAAACAGGCATGGGGTTGAGGGCGCGTATAGGCGTCCCTGGAGCGTTGCAGACGTCCTGTCTTGGGGTCTACGTACCAGTGTCCCTGTGGCTTACCCCGGATGCCATAAGCATACGCCAGTCCAGTGTTGAACCACTGTGGAGAATTCGGGGCTGCCATTTGTGCCAGCAGCATGTAGGCCAATTCATCGTAAAAAGCTTGGGCGTCTTCCGGGGTTTCAAAGTAGCCATACTGTTCCCCCCACCATCGCCAACATCCCACGAGGCGGTGTACGACCTGCTTGACCGAGCGTTCCGGTCCTAAGACGGGCTTGCTCTCGGCGTCCAAAATCGGGTTCCCTTGCTCATCGTACTGCGGGACCCCGGTTTTGCGGAAATACTTCTGGGATAAGATATCGGTGGCTACCTGTGACCATTGGGTTGGCACCTCGTTGTTATGAATATCAAACACGACGGTACCATCCGGGTTGCGCAGCACTGAGGAGCGCCGTTCGTAAGAAAAATAGTCGTACGGGCTCCGTCCAGCCTCGGTAAAACGTCGTGGGATGTTCATGGAAGGCCTGGTAGGGAATTGTGGAACATGTACCGACTTGCCACACCGCGCCTGGACAGGGGGGACTTATAGCAGCGAAGCAAAATTACAGGCTCCTCCCCAATGCACCGAGGTATAGGACAGGAAGCAAGGTACTTGGTCCCTTGGCTAACGCGGAGGCTGTGTTCAGGCATTGAGCGCGGGCCAGGCTTCTTTAGGGTCCTACCCTGATGCGTGCAGTTTCTGCTCGACTGATTGGACGGCGGCTTCCAGTGAGGGTTCACGGTCAGAACGCATCTCTACCTTGAGCCAAAGACTAATGCGTTGTACCCTGTGCTCCTTTTGCAGGCGTTCAAAGCATTGCCGGAGACCCGAACAGAGCGTTCCCCAGTCGCCCTCTATGTCGGTTGCATGGGCGTGAAGCTGGCACGTAAGACCAGCCTCACGGAGCGTGCGAACACAAGTAGCAATGTACGGGGAGAGCGACATGCCTACCCCGATAGGGGTAATGCCTACCATGCCTGAGACTTTCATGCGGGTATACTGGCGTGAGTAGAACTGTGGACACTTGCAAAATACAGAATCGCGAGCAGTTGCGGTGTTATTCGATTGGTGGGGGAAAAACCCGGATGGCGGGACGACGCCAGGGGATGCGCTCTAAAGCGGTGATTACCCAGAGGGAATCCTGGTAGCGCAAGGTAAAGTAGAGCGTATGGAGGTGGTCTACCTCCAGCCACACAAAAGCTCTGGTGGTTTCCGGGGTGTCTATTCGGACATGAGTGATAGGTAAACCAGCCAGCAAGCGTACCAGGCGTTCGATATCGGGGGCGAGCTCATAACGGTCATCCGCCAGCAGCGGAGCACCATCGGCGGTAGCGAGCAAACGCAAGGCGTCAGCAATGCGTCCGCTATCCAGGGCGGACTTGAAAAGAAAGGCGGTAGCAGCGGGGCTTGCGCGTGGAGGCAGAGAAGTCGTCCGCCGGAGGGATAGGAAGCCTACATCGCAGGCCCCGAGCAGCATCCCCAAGGAGAGCATCACCAGAGGCATAGTATTTACAGCCCGAAGAATTCGATGGTAACGGTGGTTGCCTCTACCACAGCCGGTGAGGGTTGGCGCATAGGATGGTCTACCCCAAGAGTGTGTCCGGTATGTGGAATAACGTGGAGCCGTACTAAGTCCGGAGAAGCAGCCATTGCCAGTTCCTGTACTGAGCGCAAGGGCACAGTGATATCGTGCATACCGTGGATGATCAGCGTTGGACATCGGAGGGCAGCAATAGCAAGGTGCAAGTTGTACCGTTCCTCGTTGTCCTCCAAGTCCTGCAGGTACTCCACGTTCATGTGGAGGATTTGGCTGGTGCGTGTATGTGAGACCTCTAAGAGACCGCGCTGACGCCAGCGTTTCTTTTGCCGTTCTGTATAGTGGTGAAAAGTGGTGACTGGGGACCACAAAGCCAGGCGCTGTACGGGAAGCTGAGGGTTTTCCCGGAGCGTAAGAAGTGCGACGCCGGCTCCACGTGAGTACCCCAGAAGAAAAAGGCGTTTATCCCAGCGTTTCCACCATGAGGCAGGGGCCTCTATGGTGCGCTTGGTGAAGGCGAGGAGGACCGTTCGTGTATCAGCGATTTCTTGCCCAATGGTGTTGCGGGCAAACAGTTCAGGGCGTTCGACGCGGTCAGATCCTTCAATATAGCCGCTGAGCGAAAAGTTGAAGGTGACCACACAGGCGCCGCGCTGGGCAAATTCTGTCGCTATGTGCGGGAAAAAGCCCCAATCTTTGAATCCCGTAAAGCCGTGCAACATGATGAGCATGGGGCCGGTGCCTCGCGTTGGCAACCAGCGCAAGTCCCCGAGGATACGCTCCCCTGAGGTGCTCATTAGCCAGAAGCGCTCGGTAAAGACTGTAGGTGTGGGCATTCCCTTGATGCGTTAGGGCCGCTCGAAGTATATCGTTGCCTTTTGTGGGGTTCCGTTTCGGAGGAATTCTACCGAGATCGTATCGCCGGGTGCGAATTGTTGAAGTGCCTGCATTAAGTCGTAAATGGAGCGGATACGATAGGTGCCGAGGGCCGTAATGACGTCGTCGCTCTGAAGCCCCGCACGTTGGGCTGGGCTGGTGCTGCTGACACCGTTGATGCGAAGTCCACTGGGATGTTCGCTGTAATCGGGGATAATCCCGAGTCGGACACGTGGGCGTCCGTCGCCGCGGAATTCGCCAAGGGATTGTGTGCGCTGGAAATCTGGGCGTCCGGGCCGGTGAGCAACGGCACGCAAGAGGGCCTCTACAAGGTTCGTGATCTGAACGATGCCTTCGTAGTTGAGCTTGTCCCACGTATCGGTGGGGCGGTGGTAGTCGCTGTGGAGCCCTGTAAAGAAGAAAAGGACAGGTAGTCCACGGGCATGGAAGGGGGTGTGGTCGCTCGGGCCAAACCCGCTTTCGGTTGTGGAAAGCCGTAGCCCGAACTCTGGCGCCAGCGAATCCAGAAGGAGACGCCATATTGAAGAACTGCCGACTCCTTGGATAGTAAGCGTATTTTCTTTGAGGCGTCCAACCATGTCCAGATTGAACATAGCAATAGCGCTGTCCATAGGTAGGACAGGGTGTCGCACGTAGTAACTGGAGCCAATGGCACCGCGCTCTTCGGCATTGAAGGCGATAAAGAGCACGGATCGTGGAAGTGGCCGTTGGGCTACACGTTCTGCTAACTCCAACAACACGGCTGTGCCCGATGCATTATCATCAGCACCAGGGTGAATGGTTGGTGCTTTAGAGCCGGCAAGGGAGCCGAAGCTACCCCAACCTATGTGGTCGAAGTGTGCGCCGACCACTATGTACTCATGCGCCCGCTGAGGGTCGGTGCCGCGAGCGTAGCCCAGTACGTTTGGCACCTCTGCCTCGGAGGTTTCCAATTGCACAACGATAGTCCCCGTAACCAGCGGGAGCTCAAAGCTATGGGGCTTTTGCGTACGGAGAATTTCCAGCTCACGCGTGTAAAGCGAGCGTTCTCGCGGAAAGAGTTTGACCGCTTCCACCCGCTGGGCGTGGATAACTGGAATAGCGGCCTGCGGGGACATTGTCTCTGGAGAAAGGGGCAAGAGAACATTTGAAGAATCCCCCTGCGGATCAACGATGATGACAGCGGCTGCCCCACGAGCTTCGGCGGTGGAAACTTTGTATCGCAAGGAAGCATACCGCGGGTCCGCGGCTTGCTGTTCTTCCCGCAGCTTTTCCCGTACCAGCTTCGAGCGTAGCCGTTCGTCCCATGGGGTACCACGGAGGATAAGCACAAGTTTGCCACGAACGTCCACGCCCTCGTAGTCGTCATACTGCCGTTCAGGGGCGGAGATGCCAAAGCCGGCAAAGACCAGTGTACCGGATGCAGTCCCATTAGCGCTGAAGCTCAATGGAACAAAGTCCTTACCTGGGATCCAGCGAAAGGTATACGAACGCCACATTTCGCGGGGCAGGTCTATACGTTCGACCGTAACAGAGAACTCTGCGCGCGTGGCTACACCGATTTGCAAGTCCGTGATCATAGAAAAGGGCTGGAAATAGCTGCTGGCGATAGGTTGTAGCCCTGCCCGTTGGAATTGCTGAGCTATATACTCAGCGGCGCGATGATTGCCCTTTGAGCCGGCAGCGCGCCCCTCCAGGTCCGGTGATGCCAGGAAGCGTACGTGCGTTTGGAGACGTTGTGCAGTTAGGGAGAGGGCGTCGGTGGACTGCGACGTGAACCCTCGCAGTGCCAAACTGCTGGCAAGGGCAAGCACTACATAAAAGCGGTAGCTTTGCATTCGGCAGAAGTAAGTCCACAAGGGCACGCAAAAATAGGGCTTTCCAGAGGTATCGTGGGAAAACCTCAGCAGGGGGGTGCGGAAAGTGACCACACCCTGCACCGGCTTGCGGGGGACACCCTTGTCTATGGTGTTAGTACTGTTGTTGTCCGCTTAGTGAACTTCTTACT
>JANWXA010000132.1:5295-5623 GCA_025055465.1 Candidatus Kapaibacterium sp. | reverse complement strand
GAGGAGCCAGTCACGTCCTGCAGGAGTGCGGCGATACGTTCGCCCAGTCCTCCAGCGGAGGTAAACAGAGAGGCTATCCGTTCACTGCCGTAGGCCAGCTCTTGTTCTAACCGAGAGCGGTCGGAAAGCGTCAAGAGTCCGTCCTTGTTCACGGTAATGCCGATGTCTCGGAGGCTCTGAAGAGGACCATTGCCGAGATGCTGGCTGCTAAGCGAACGGAGCTGATTCGATAGTTGGCGTAAGGATGTATCGCTCTTGAAAGGGCCGCCGAGAGCGTTCGTTAGTTCCTTTAGGGCAGCATTATAGGAGTCCAGTAGCTTTTGGATGA
>JANWXA010000132.1:0-5285 GCA_025055465.1 Candidatus Kapaibacterium sp. | reverse complement strand
GAGGTTTGCAACGGATTCGGTGTCTGCCACGGTTGTCAGCGTGACAGGAGGATCTGTCGGCTGCTGGCTTCGCAGCAACGTCAGGGTCATACCGGGCAGGAGATCTGTGATTATATTGGATTCCCGAACAACCGTGAGGCCGTTGACGGCGAGTTGGGCGTTGAGCTCAGAGGAACGAGCGAGCTGATAACCAGCGGCGGCGTTGGTTGCAACGATGCGGCTTTCCGGATCGGCGAAAAGGCTATTCGTCCAGCCCAGCCGACTCAGCAATCCGGTGTTGTCCGCGAATGCTATGGCAGCCGCGGTACCTGTTTGCTTTGCTGTAAGTGTCAGCCGAGCAGTCGTTGCCGTATCTGCAATCACAGTGGCGGCGACACTGCTGTTTGGCGTTCTGTTGATAGCTGTAGCGATCTTGCGCAGCGCTGTTTCTGTGTCCTCTGTGCCGTTCAGGGAGACTTCCACCGAGAACGGGTTCCCGCCGGCAGTCAGGTCAAAGCGGTACGTGCCGCTGAGTCCAAACGGTTCTGTTTTGAGCAGTCGGTCTGAGCTCAGCACATCGTTGCGGGCTATTCGTTGGACCTGGATGGAGACACTGCCTAACAAAGCAGAGCTCTGTGCTGTGGCTGTAACGATTTCGGGCGCCGAACTCTGAACCTTCCGTGCCATGAAGCGCTCTTCGGCACCTGGGCGGGAGAAGGTCTGAGCCTGAAAGAGAAGCTCTTCCAAGCGAGTGTGTAGGTTATTGAGAAGCTTCTGTCGTTCCTGTATCTGTTTCTGCCGCTGCTTGAGTGCTTCCAATGGGCGGCCCTGCTGAGAGCGATACGCCGCTAATAGCTGTTCCAGCAGAGTCTGCCCTGAGGCAGCGCCCGAAGCGGATACGATGTTTGTAATGCCTGGCATTGGTGCTCTCGACCGCAACTACCTTGTTGTCTTTGAGTTAGTCTTCGCCGAAGGCTTCTGCCCATGCTGCTCGTAGTTCTTCGATAATGGTAGCGGCCTCGTCGTAGCGACGTTCCCAGAGACAGCGCCGGCAGTATTCATAAAGACGATAGAGACGGAAGGCAACCTCGCCCGCTTCGAAGTTGAGGGCGTCTATCAGATGTGCTAAAGCTTGGTTCATTCGCTGGATGTCACGTCGCCGGTACGCTGTTAGGAAGACGTCATAGGTTCTGAGAATGAGCTTCTCTGGACTCCAGCTCACTATCTCTTGCTCAAGATAGGGGCTTATTGCTTTGCTCACGAGTTCCATTAGGAAGTGAGTCTGTTAGTCGCACTTGATTAAGATGTGGCGGGGTGGGGGACTGTCACCCCACCCCTTAGGTTCGCCACGCCCGATGCGCCGCTACGCGTTACCGGAAGAGCTGCAAGAAGACCTGTGGCTGCTGATTTGCCTGTGCCAACGAAATGAGGGAGGTCTGCTGCAGGAATTGCGAACGGATCAGCTCCAACTGCTCCTTGGCTACGTCGGCATCTTCAATGCGGGAGATGGCAGCGCTGTAATTTGTCACCTGGGTTTTCAACAGCTCTTCCTGGGAGCTGAGGCGGTTGATGATACCACCCAGATAGGAGGCCACCTTGTTGACGTTCTGCAACGCCATATCCAGACTCTGGAGTGTCGCCACAATATTAGCGGAACTGAAGATGCCGAGATCCGAGGAGTCAATGTTCGCAAGGTCTTCCAGATTTAAATCCGTCACCCCTGCGAAATCTGTGTTACTGGTGACAACCACCGAGAACGTGGAAGCATCGATGTTGAAATCTGACGTATTATTGCTCCCTAGGTCAATCCTGAGCGTTATGAGGGAATTATCTGCCATGTACCCAATGACGAAATCAGCAGAGAAGGTGCCATCTATAAGCTGGCGTCCGCCAAAGGTTGTGGAGTCTACGACGCTCTGGATCTGTTGTGCCAGCCGATATGCTGCACGCGCCAGGGAGACTTTCTCATCGGTACCTAAAGCGCCCGAGGAAGCCTGCGAGGCCGCCTCTTTGATTTGAGCGATGAGCCCCTGGATGTTGTCCAGAGCATCCTGGGCAATGGCGGAAAGGCTCCCCGCATCGCCAACGGCATTAAGTGCTGTGCGGATGCCCATGACACGGGACGAGAGGGCGCGCACCGTGATATACCCAGCTACGTCGTCGGCAGCCGAGTTGATGCGCTTACCTGAGGAAAGACGCAGTTGGCGGAGCGCAATGGCGCGGTTAGCAGCGTCCAACGCGTTGTAGGCGTTCTCCGCCGGTGTGTTGGTGCGAATTCGTGCACCGTTCGTGATGGCGTACGGCATGATACTCTCCCGAAAAAACAGTTCTACAACTCCGGGGCATCCTGCCACGGGGTGTTCGTCCTCAATCACGTTTTTCGTCACTTTGTGCGGGAACTTTAATTTCCAGGGCTTAAAACCCCTATCCCAAATTCGTAGACTAACCTCCCGCCAAGGAAAGCAGTGAGGAAAAGAACGGTGGTGCCGGCAATATGTGCAAACGCCAGAGCGAAGCGTTCACCTGGCAGTATGGTGTTCATGCGTACCAGCTCCCAGAGGCTGAGCCCACCATACCATAGGAGTAAAGCGAAGCCAAATTGGCGGTGGAGCTCTAATGTAACGGCAGCTTCTGCAGGAACAGCGGAGGGCAGGGTAGCCTGTCCAGAGAGGACAGCAGCCCCGAGCGACACTGTTCCAAGCCAGAGGCACAGACGCGCGGTGGCGTGCACCCACGTGGCATTACTTCGGAGCAGCCACAAGCGTAGTACAGCCGCGAGGCTTAAAAAAGCTATGGGGAAATGGACAAGCGCCGGGTGAATGGGGAGCATGGATCTGCCCTTGAGATTCACGGCGCGAACAAAAAGTACGCAATGGCGGTAGCAGCCCCGGCGCGCAGGATTGTCCATCCCCACTGAGAGCGCCGTGCAGTTTCTATTGCTAGTACCCCTATAAGGCACACTGCGGATACCCCTACAGCTATGCCAATCCCCTCGCTCAGTGATAATGCTTTTGGGTACCAGTGTGCAATGCTACTGAACCATGGGGTTCCGTACAGGACAGCAAGGTGTCCGACGAAGACGAAGAGGGCGTACCTGCTGAAAAGAGCGAATAGAGGTCCCCAATGTTCCATCAACCGATACACCCATGCCACAGCGCTGATAAGAAGGAGTGCTAACCCGAACCGCAGTAAGATAAGCCCGGGGTTCGCATGGTATGGGTTTGCTTGCGGGGGCAAAAGCGCTTGACACCATATCGTCAGCAGGGGGGCGATGCTCAGAATCATCAAACCCAGCCAAAGTAGGTGTAGGCGGAGAAATTTTAGCCGACGCTCTGCCGGCAGGTGCCTGAGCCAGCTTCCGAGAGGTAATCCCAGAAACAGATAGGCAGCGAAGGGGACAAAAGGAAAGAGGGAACCGCGGTCTGTACTCATATAAGCGGCAAGGGGTTCGGGCAGTGCTTGGTACCAATCTACCCATGCACTAACAGGAGCAGAGCAGACGATCATAGCCCCGACAAGGAGCCCAGCCATGCCTAACTGGTGCTGAGTGCGTGTAAGTAGAAAGAGTAGAAGCACGATGAGGAGAGCTATCCCGATAAGCTGAAGGATGTGAACACGGAAAAACACGGTCCATTGTTCCGCTGGGACGTATCCTATATGCCAGAGGCGTTGAGCAGGGAATGTCATGAGATAGCCGATGGCAATAAGCATCAGTGCCCAACGGAGGCGACGCCATATCAAAGCCTCTGGGACACGGCCTTCTGGGGTGCGATGTGTGGCGAACACGTAGACGATACCGGAAACAATCAGAAACACCGGGGCTGTCAGTCCTCGCACAAAATGCCAGATATTCCACGGCGGGAGAGTGATGTCTAATTGTGCTGGCGAAACCAGCGCATCCAACGTATGCCCCTGAACCATGAGGAGCATCGCTACAATCCGGACCGCGTCCAACGCGTAAAGTCGCTCTGACGATGGCATTGTTAGACGGCGCTCTGACCCGTTTGAGATTCAAAATTCTCAAAGATTAGGCAGACATACAAGAAAAGGGAGCTCATTCGTTGTTCATCTGACGTTCATCGTCTACAGTCCCCACGCAGCGTGAGCATCTAATGCCATACACCGATAATCCTGCAGAGGGGCATCCAGACGTGCGGACACAGTTACCGGACGTCGCCTATTTCTTTCTGGGGAATGGACACCTGACAGCAGTTGTCCAGCATAGTCCGCGGGAGGGAACCCCCCTTGCTTTGGCGCTCATGCACCCTGAACAGTTGGGGCCAAAGCGGGCGGTGCTCAACATGCACCCGATGCATGGTCTAACGGATACGCTGGTGCGGGTACAATATGGTACAAGGTGTTTTACCCCTGATCCTTTACAAGTTCGGGTAGAGTGGGATTTCTCTGCACCTGTACCTACTGTGAGCGCCCAGTGGCAGGCAGGCGATATTTATGTTGTAGAGCGTTTCTTTTGCCCGGATCGGCGCCAGCCGCGCCTGCTGCGAGAGCTTCTTTTTCAGAACAGCGGTCCGGTTACCTCCGTGCGCATTCAAACCGGGCTTGCGGGACAGCAGTGCGAAACGGAATTTCCTCTAACCACAGGCGGCGAGCAGCATTTGGCCCTGGAGTATGGCATAGAGTTGGGGTCGCTGCGCCCGTACTGCCGGTGGACTCGTCCGCACGCACCCGACGAAGAGGCCATCGCTTACTGGGGCAACATCCATCGGATGGAGACAACTGAACCGCGGTTGACATACCTCTTCAGCACTGCCTGCTGGCAGCTTCCGGCGACAATCGCGGTCTCGGGGCGGATGGATGCCAGCATTTGGCAATATAACTTGGAGTGGGTGCGTGACCACTGCATGAACGTGTTTGGGCTTCTTGCTTCTGGGCATCATGAACTGGCGCGCGCTGTGCTGGAGCGCGTCGTACGGGAGTTCGTTCGCGACGATGGTTCCCCCATAGATTCCAGTCGTGCACGTCCACCGGAGTTAGTAGAGCTGGACCAAAATGGGGTGCTGCTGGCCGCTGTTTATTCGTATGTGTGTTGGACGGACGACATAGCGTTTGCTCGTGAGTGGTGGCACAAGCTTATTTCTGTGGCAGAGTACCCCTTCCGGTTCCGGGCGAAGAGGGCATTTCTATTGTGCAATGCTCGAGAGTATTGGGAGCGGATGCCGCTGCATGGGGTAGAGGAAGGATTTGAATTAGCCTATCAAGTCTGGATGGCTGTGGGTTGGGAAGCGGCGGCACGCTTAGCGAAGCTCTTGCGAGATCCACGGCATGCCGCACGCTGGGCAAGCGCA
>JANWXA010000131.1 GCA_025055465.1 Candidatus Kapaibacterium sp. | reverse complement strand
AAAGCCTCAAAGACTGCCTCGTTGATCGGGCGCCAGAAGTGCACAAACTCCCGGTAGCGCTCGGCGTCTTCCGGGCTCATGGAGGCGATGGACTGGCAGGTGCGCTCCAGGTCCCGGTAGAAGTAGAGCGCCGTTCCGTCTTCGAACGGAGCGCAGAGGAAGGGGTCCAGGTCCAGGTAGCGAAGCCCGTAGCGCTCCAGCTCTAGTTCCTGCACGATCGGGGTATGGTGGATGAGGATGTGCGCTGAGCCCCCCACGTCCATCCGGAACCCGCCGAACATCTCCTCGGTGCAGACGGCGCCTCCCACAACGGGGCGACGCTCCAGCACGAGCACCCGATGGCCGGCTTTGGCCAAGTACGCGGCGGCCACAAGCCCGTTGTGGCCGCTTCCGATGACCAGGGCTGTGACGTCTGGCATATCGCTTAGCGCACAAGCAGGTACCCGATGCCGTCAAGAAGCAATAGAAATGAGCCCTGAAGCAGGATGCCCGCGCCTGTGCCGTGCCAGCGTGCGTCTTTTCCGCGCGCAAGCAGGAAAGCCCCGGCGCCGATGTAGAGCAGATCCAAGCCCGCGTTGATAAGCAGCAATCGGGCAAAAGCCTCGCGTTCTCGGCCCCAATCGATCGAGCTCGGATCCGCCCGGCGCTTGCGGCCCTGATCCCAGAGCCCGTAGAGGGCAATGGCCCCGTCGATGGCGCCCCAGGCGACGTTCTGGTAGCCCATAAAGCGCACGAAGGTGCCACCCGAAAGGATCTGATAGAGCCCTGCGCCGACGCTCCCTACCGCCCAAGCGCCTAGCACCTGGCCGATGCGCTCCTGATACAGAAGGAGCCGCTCCCGCTCCACGCGCATCCAGACGGTGTCGGCTTGCTGCGCTGCCGCAAGCTTTGCCATCAGGAGCGCCAGAAGCAGCGTCAGGCTAAGAGCACGTGCGGCCTTTGTCCGAGTCATAGAGCATCACAAGCTCGGCTGCGTACGGTTCAAAGAAGCGCTGCGTCTTCAGGTACGGCTCATCAAAACGCAACACCCAGGAGCGCAATAGCGCCAGCGGCACGCTTAAGGGCAGCTGCCGGTTGCGGAAGCGCCGAAGCACTTCGAGAAAATACGCCCGTTCGGCTCTTTCGAGCTTTTCAGAGACATACCCGAAGGCGTGCAGCAGTACGTTTTCGGCATGGCCCAGGCGCGGAAGACGCTCGAGGGCGCGCCGAAATTCGCGCTCGTAGCGCGCAAAAAGCACCTCCGGCGCTAGCCCCTCGGAGTTAGCCACCAGGCGGCCGAGCCGGATGAGCGCGCTCTGGTTGTAATAGAGGAGCAGGAGCTTGTACTGCGTGTGGAAGGCCACTATATCGCGCATGCGGCCTCGAGCCCGATACTGACGCCAGAGCGCGGAGGCGAAGATGCGCATCAGAAAATGCTCCCGGATTCGCAGGTTCGTTAGCCTTCCTTCCTCTTCGATCGGGTAGTCGGGGAAATGCTCCAGCACGGCCTGCGCAAAGAGCCCAGTGCTCTTCTGGCTAGCCGGCGCACCGCTGGAGGCAGGGTAGACCCTAACATCCCGCAGCCCGCACGATGGGGAGCGGCTTTTCAGAATGAAGCCGTCTATGGGTCCCAGCGCCTCTAGGAAGCCTTCAGCGAAG
This sequence comes from Candidatus Kapaibacterium sp., assembly GCA_025055465.1. GTDB lineage: Bacteria > Bacteroidota > Ignavibacteria > Kapaibacteriales > HRBIN21 > HRBIN21. Next base: position 4,043 of record JANWXA010000131.1, on the reverse strand, counting down.
GCGCGCATGGGCTCGGTCCAGTCCTGGCCTGTCTCGGGCTGTAGCATGCGGATCTTGTGCTCAACTTGCACAAGCCGCACGGGTTTTCGCGGCACACCCATACCCACCTCCACTTCGGGGCAAACGGGCACAAATTCTACGTGCGGCATCAGCTCGCGGATGATCTGATCCGGGATACGCTCGCCGTTGTAGCGTACGGCGTCGAATTCCAGGCATCGGCTCACCAAAACGCGGGGTCGGGGAAAGGGCTCAAGATTGAAGGACGAGCGGTGGTCCATGAGCGCAGCGAGATTAGACTACGCAGTAAGCATGCGGACACTATTGTGCACAATTGAGCGTCATCGCCTAATACAGAAACGAATAAACCGATAAAACCGTGCAAACCGAAATCTCCCAGTACCTCACCACATCCGAGGTAGCTCGGCTCCTTGGAGTGACGGAGACGACGGTCAAGCGGTGGGCTGATGCTCGTCGCATACCTTACGTGCGGACACCGGGTGGGCATCGGCGGTTCCGGCGCCAGGATGTACTTGCGTTCGTTCAGGCCATCGGGTACTCAGGCCAGGAGGGGCTTCTGCAGGAATCGTCCCTGAGGGTGAGTTTTAGCGTCGTAGAGGGGTTGCAGGAGGAGCTCTATCAGCGGCTGCTTGCAGGGAACGCAGGTGCCGTGTGGAAGCAGCTCTATAGCTGCTACCTGTCCGGCATGGAGTTGGCGGTGCTCTACGATGAAGTTGTCGCTCCCACACTGCGGCGGATTGGAGAACAATGGTCGTGCGGCCAGCTGAGCGTGGCGCACGAGCATCTGGCCTCCAACACACTTCTGGAGGCACTGCAAGCCTTTCGGCACCTGACGCGTCTGGAGAGCCTCTATCCTCGCCGAGCCGTATGCGCTGCGGTGGAGCCGGAAGAGCATGTCTTCGGACTCCTCATGGCAGCACATGTGTTGGAGAGCTCCGGCTACCGCGTTGATTTCCTCGGTGCTCGGACACCAGCGGCCGATCTGGCAGAGTGGGTGAGTGCGTATCGCCCGCACGTGCTCTGTGTGGGATTCGTTATGCCTCTGCCGGCGGAGCATGTACGGGAGCTGCTGTGGACTCTACGCCAAAGGGCTCTTCAGAGCGATACACGAGTATTTGCCGGCGGGCAGGCTTCCGATCCCGCCTGGGCTGCCGAAGGGCTCGTTGATGGGGTCTACTCTACGTTCCGTGGACTCAAGGGGGCTGTCGTCGCAGTGTAGATGGATCCGCGTACCCTTACTGCGTCATATGCCGTCTGCCGAAGGATCACGCAGCGGTATGCCCGCACGTTCTACTTCGCTTCGCAAGTGTTAGGCCCACGGCTACGGTCGGCTGCCTATGCGGTCTATGCTTTCTGCCGGGTCGCTGACGATTTAGTAGATCGCGCCAAGGCAGGCGCTGAGGCCCACTGGGTTCAGCGGGAGCTCGATGAGCTGCAACGGGTTGTGGCAGCCCTCAGCACCACGGAAGAGCTGTCGCTGGTGCGGTTCCCATGGTATCCAGCGCTACGCCAGACCGTGCGCGACTTCGGCGTTCCACCGAGCTTGCTGGCAAAACTCCTGGAGGGCGTGCGGATGGATCTGGAGAAGAGCCGGTATGCGACCTTCCAGGAGCTCGCCCAGTACTGCTATCGGGTGGCCTCGGTCGTTGGGCTGATGATGTGCCACGTCTTTGGCTATCGAGACCAGGCTGCGTTGGGCTACGCCGTTGATATGGGTATCGCAATGCAGCTGACGAACATCCTGCGTGACGTTGCTGAGGACTACCGGCTCGGACGGGTCTACTTACCCCAGGAGGAGCTGAGAGCGTTCGGGTACACGGAGCAGGAGCTTGCCCGCGGCGTCATCAATGATGCCTTCCGAGCCTTGATGGCGTTCCAGGTGGAGCGGGCGCGTCGCTACTACCAGCGGGCATGGGAGGGCGTTGCGCTCTTGGAGAGCCGACAGGGGCGCGTCTGCACCCGCATCATGGGCCGGCTCTACGCTGGAATTTTGGACGAGATTGAGCGTGCAAGCTATGATGTCTTCCACCGACGTGCCCACGTAGGGCCGCTGAGGAAGGTCGTCTTAGGGGCTCAAGCGGCTCTCAAGCTGCCTGCAAAGGCTTGGGAGGGGAGCTTGTGGGAGACTCCAGCGACTGGAGCATGGGACTGAGCGCGATGTGCTTGAAGTTCAGCAGGGGCCGAAGATTCCGCCCCGTCCCTTCCGTCTGCCATGGCAACCCACTTGCTTTTGGCTTGTCCGGTGTAGTTGGGTGGCTCCTTGTTGTAGGGGGATTGGGGCAGGTTTTGGCAGAGCCGGTCCGGATTGAGGTCTCTTATCGCGCGGAGCGCAAGTGGACGGCCTCGCCGGAGGCGGTCCTGCGCGAGGTAGCCGATCCAATGCGGCTTCCGGAGCTCTTGCCTGGGCTGGGGCGCGTGCAGCCGGTTGCGGCAGGGGTTTGGCTCTGGGAGACGGAGACGGCCGTGCCGCTAGCCGCGCCGCAGCGCAACCGGTTCCGGGTGCAGCTAATGACACAGGGTGATTCGCTGGCGATCTGGCGCTCGGTCTCGGATGCCGACCCGGATTGGCTGGAATGCCGCGCACAGCTGCGCAGGCCCTCCGCGCAGGAGGTACGCCTGGAGCTGGAGTTTCGGATGCGCCTTGTGCGCCCAAGCCTCGTGAGCGTGCATTGGCTTGCCCCTATCGTAGGCGAACGCTTCCTGCGCGAACGCGTTCGGGAGCGGCTCGTCACCATGGTGGAGGGGTTCTTGGAGCGACTGCAGAGTCGGCTGTAGATGCCTCTGCTGCTACATGGGCTTACGCTTCTGCCGCTCCTGCTAGCCCCCTTTGCGGCGTATGCGCTCATGACGGGCTGGATGCTGGACCGGCTTCCCTGGTCTTCAAGCCTGTTTTTGGCCCTCTGGGCCGGCTCGGTGATGGCGAGAACCCTCTACCGGATCCCCAGGGCCGCAGTGGCGGTCTTACTCCTGTGGGGCTTGACATGGGCCGTGGAGGCGCTGGGGGTGTGGACCGGCCTGCCGTTTGGCACCTATCGCTATACGGGCCTGCTCTGGCCAGAGCTTATGGGCGTTCCGCTGGTGATTCCCCTGGCCTGGGTTGCTCTGCTGCTTTTGGCCATGGCCTGGGTTGAGGTCCGCTTGCCTCAAGCGGGACCGTTAGAGCGCATCCTGCGCGTGGGGCTTTTGCTCGTAGGCGTGGATGTGCTCTTAGAGCCCATGGCGGCTTATGCGCAGCGCTACTGGGTCTGGGAATCGGGCTCGGTGCCGCTGCAGAATTACCTGAGCTGGGGAATCCTGGGTGTGCTACTTTCGGCACTCTTGTGGCGCTCTGTTGGCCCTTTAAGGCTGCCCAAACCGGATCGGCTGTGGCTTTGGGGGTTAGCCGGGGTGCTTTCGGGGCTCTGCGCTTTGGTTGGAATCGCCAAGGGCTATTGGGATGCTGTCGTTTTAGGGGCAGCTGTGCTCTTGGGGGCGAGCTTGCCGTGGGGGCGAAGATGAGGGCTGAATATCTGCTGCTCCTGGCTGCTGCCTTTCTACCGCCGCTGCTGCTGAGCCTGCACCGAAACGTGCGGCGTGCAATCTGGTCGCGTCCGCTGCGACTCGTTTTGGCTCTGCTGGGGATGTGCGTGCCGTTTTGGATCTGGGATGTCTGGGCGACCGCGCGCGGGCATTGGTCATTTGATCCGCGCTACACGCTTGGGCCGAGGCTCCTGGGATTGCCTCTGGAGGAGCTCCTCTTCTTCCCTTTGATCGGCTTCATCGGGCTCTTCCTGTGGGAGGTGGTCAAGTTCTACCGCAAGGAGCGCTGATGCCCGAGTATACGCTGCTGGCCGTAGGTTCTGCGCTTGTGGTGGTGGGGCTGGACCTATGGGTGCTGTGCACCCGGTTGTGCCGGCGCCCTGCTTTTTGGATCACGCTCGGGCTCATGTACGCAGGCAAGCTCCTCATCAACGGCTATCTTACGGCCCGCCCGATTGTGCACTACTACGCGCCCTACTACCTGGGCCTGCGGCTGGGCACAATTC
>JANWXA010000130.1 GCA_025055465.1 Candidatus Kapaibacterium sp. | reverse complement strand
TGCAGAAGAGCTCCGGCGAGGTATTTTCTCGCGTCGCCTCCAGCTAATGCTCCGCTATCGAGTATGGCTACGCCTGCATGTTCAGCCCCGCCTGCCCATGGACCAGTTCCGGTGCTACTCTCTTCGCCGCAAGAGGGATGTTACAGAGGAGTACCGCTCGTAGGCCCATGCGTACTGTTACCATTCTGGGATCCACTGGTTCTATTGGGCAACAAGCGCTGGACGTTCTGAGTCGGTGGTGGGAGCCGGTTCGGATTGCCTATCTGGCGACTAATTCGAACGTAGAGCTGTTGGCGGAACAAGTGAACCGCTTACAGCCCCTTGGGATCGTCGTGGTGGATGAACGGGCATATATGGAATTTCGCCGCCGTTTTCCCTTTGCTGGACGTGTTCTTTGCGGTGTTGAGGGTCTGCAGGAAGCGGCTTCCGACCCGTGCAATGATGTAGTGCTGGTGAGCTTGGTCGGGGCTGTCGGGATTTTGCCAACGCTGGCGGCCATCCGGGCAGAGATCCCCGTGGCGTTAGCCAGCAAGGAAGCCCTGGTCAGCGCTGGTCACATTGTTATGCAGGAAGCTCGTGCTCGGGGTGTACCGGTCTTACCCGTTGACAGCGAGCACAGCGGCGTTCTGCAGTGCTTGTTAGGGGAGGACCATGCCAGCATAGAGCAGCTTGTCCTGACAGCCTCTGGAGGTCCTTTCCGTACTCTGCCCAAGGAGCGCTTTAGGGACATTACTGTGGCCGATGCTCTGCGCCATCCTAATTGGCGTATGGGCAACAAGATTACCGTCGATTCTGCTACGCTGATGAACAAGGGGTTGGAGGTGATAGAAGCCCGATGGCTCTTTGACATTGCGCCAGATCAGATTCGGGTGCTTATACATCCGCAGAGCATTGTCCACGCTTTGGTCTATTTCCGGGATGGCTCAGTCAAAGCCCAGTTAGCCCTGCCTGATATGCGGATCCCAATTGCGTACGCTCTAAGCTATCCACAACGATCTCCGCTGGCGGTGGAGCGACTGGACTTGGCAGCCGTTGGGCAATTAGAGTTTGAACCTCCGGACGAGGAGCGCTTCCCTTGTTTCCACCTGGCGTTGGAAGCGCTGCACCGTGGTGGGACAATGCCTGCGGTGCTCAACGCAGCAAACGAAGTCGCTGTGGCGGCGTTCTTGAATGGTGCCCTTCGCTTCGTGGACATCCCCCGTTTGGTGGAAGAAGCCCTGCAGCATTTTACTGTTATCGCTGAACCGACTTTGGAGCAGGTTTTGGAAGTAGACCGGCAGACGCGTCAGTTCGTCCACAGGCAGGTGCAACAGTGTGCTTTTCAATGAGTGTTGGTCAAACAGGGCTGAGGTTGCTGTGCAGGAGTTCTTGCATCTGGTGGCGGTGATTGCCATTATTGTGACCGTGCATGAGCTGGGACATTTTTTGGCGGCCCGTGCTATGGGCATTCGGGTGGATGTCTTTTCGATCGGGATGGGGCCGCGGCTGCTGGGATACATGCGGGGACGTGGGTGGCGTCTGGGCCCTCTTCCCCCTGGATGGTTGGGGCAAGGGGCAACGGACTACCGCCTCTCGTTGTTGCCTGTGGGGGGCTATGTTCGCATCGCTGGGATGGTTGAAGAAAATCCCGAGGAGAGTGAGCAGCCGCCCCAACCGTGGGAGTTTCGTGCAAAGAAGCCGTGGCAAAAAGCCATCGTGCTTTCTGCCGGTGTGGTGATGAATGGGTTGACGGCGATCATTCTCTTCACCGGGTTGACCATGGTGCAGGGGGGTGAAGAGTGGCATAGCACCACCGTTGCTTACGTTGCTCCGGAGTCCCTTGGGGAGAAAATTGGCTTGCGCTCTGGCGACAGGATTGTAGCCGTAGATGGCGCGCCCGTAAGGACATGGAACCAGCTCCTGGAACGCCTGTTGTCTCCTTCGTTCCCAAAGGATGCTCGCCTCATTGAGCTGGAGCGCCCTGCCGGTGGCGAACGACTGCAGCTCCGTATCCCCAAAACGGAAATGCTCCGTCTTCTGGTGAGCGAGCGTTCCCTGGATATTGCGCCTGCCCCGAGCCGAGTAACTCTGGTTGCGGTAGACGCGCTCCGCCCTGCTGGCAGAGCAGGGCTTCAAGCTGGGGATACCCTGCTTGCTTTCAATGAAGAGGTGATCCAGACGACGAATCAGTTCGTTCGCCGAGTTCAGGAATCGCGGGGCCGCAATTTCCTGCTGACGTGGAAGCGGGGCGGGGATACTCTTCGTGCTCATCTCCAGCCTGACGTTGATGGGAAAATTGGAGTCCAGATCGCGACCAATTATGTTGGTCCTCGGGAGCCCGTTGCTTACAGCCTTCCGGAAGCTTTGGGTATTGGGGTTTCGAGCTCCGTGCGGGTTGTTGTGGGCTTCTTCTATGCCGTCGGGGCAATCTTGCAAGGGAAACTTTCCGTACGGGAGTCCATTGGAGGACCTATACAGATAGCCCGAATGGCGACAGAGCAGGCACGTGTCGGCTTGGAGGCGTTTCTTGTCTTCGTAGCACAGCTCTCAGTCATGTTAGCGCTGATCAACATCCTCCCATTTCCAGCATTGGACGGAGGGCACTTGGTGATTGTGGGGCTGGAAGCTCTCTTGCGGCGCGAGCTGCCAACCCGGTTCAAGCTCGCTGTCCAGCAGATCGGGGTTGCCTTGCTGGCAATGCTATTGCTGTTTGTCCTCTGGAATGACCTGCGCCGGTGATGCGTATTCTGGTGACGAACGACGATGGTATTGAGGCAGCAGGGCTGCATGCGCTGGCAGATGCTCTGCGTCCATTAGGAGAGGTTGTGATCGTGGCTCCCGACCGTCAGCAGAGCGCTGTTGGACATGCCCTGACCGTCAGTGAACCCCTTCGGGTGGTTCCTTTCCGCTCCAATGGGCAACATGTCGGGTATGCCGTCAATGGGACTCCGGCTGACTGCGTCAAGCTGGCGGTCACGTCCCTATTACCGTGGCGTCCCGATGTGGTTGCCTCGGGTATCAACCATGGGCGGAATACGGCAGTCAATATTTTGTACTCTGGCACTGTTTCCGCTGCCACTGAGGGGACTCTGTTGGGAATCCCCTCGCTCGCTTTCTCGCTGGATGCCTACCAGCCGGAGGTGGACTTCAGAGCGGCCTCCCTCATCGCGCGGTACCTGGTGCAGCATCTGCCGCAGCTTGGTGTGCCCTTGGGGACGCTGCTCAACGTTAACATTCCGGCGCTGCCTTTGGAGCAGATTCGGGGCATTCGGGTGACGCGGCAAGGGGCCTCCGTCTGGCGTGATTGGTACGAACGCCGTCGTGACCCCTGGGGACGCGAATACTTCTGGCTGGCGGGTGAGTATCTCCTTGCTGACGGCATCCCAGATGCCGACGACGTTGCCCTCGTTCAGGGCTATGTTTCCATAACCCCAATCCGATACGAGCTGACGGACTTTGAACTGCTGGAGCCTCTCTCTCGCGCAGTTGATGAGCTGCTGCCGCTGCCAAGAATGTCTCACACCTCCTGCAAGGCCGATGGAGAAACTGCGTAGCACGAACCCACTGGATTACGAAATCTTGATTCGGCGCCGTGGGGAGCACGATTATGCTGCGTACTGTCCGCAGTTGGCCTATATGGTCAAAGGCTCCAGCCACGAAGAGGTGGAAGAGCGCATGCGGCAGTATATCCAGCAGTGGATTGAGCAGGTGCAACGCGACGCTCAGGCCGCAGAGGCGTCCGCTCCCGATTCAGCATAACGCTCTGAGGCCAACGGGGTGGGTCACAGACTTGCCGCGAAAGCTTGTAGCACACAAGGAGAGGAGGCAAGTGCCGCAGAGCTACTACATCTTCCGTCATGGACGGCTGCGGAGGCACCAGAACACACTATACTTTGAGCAAGAGGACGAAGCAGGAAACCGCCAACGCCAGCCAATCCCGATTGAGACAGTGCGCGACCTGTACCTCTTCGGCGAGCTCGAGCTCAACACACGGCTTCTTTCCTTCCTTGCTCGCCATGGTGTTGTGGTTCACTGCTTCAACTACCACGGCTTCTACGTAGGGAGCTTCTATCCGCGGGAGACAAATGTCAGTGGACACCTTTTGGTACGGCAGGTGGAGCACTACCTCGTACCGGAGCGGCGATTGTACTTGGCGCGGGAGTTCGTTGTCGGGGCGCTCTTCCACATTCGGCGCAACCTCAACTACTACCGCAACCGGGGCAAAGCGGTGGACGATGCATGGGCAGCCGTGCAGGGGAGCATAGAGGGCTTGGAGGCATGCACTACCATCCCGGAGCTGATGAGCGAGGAAGGGCACGCCCGAACAGCGTATTACTCGGCTTTCAACGAAATCTTGGAGCTGGAGGAGCCTTTTGACCGGCGCGTGCGCCGTCCTCCTAATAACATGGTCAATGCTCTTCTCTCCTTTGGCAATAGCCTCCTCTATGCTGCTGTGCTCACAGAGCTCTATGTCACACAGCTCAATCCCACGATTAGCTATCTGCATGAGCCTTCGCATCGGCGTTTTTCCCTGGCGTTGGATATAGCAGAGATTTTCAAGCCTCTGCTTGTTGATCGCATGCTTTTTCGTATGCTCAATCGGAACGAGCTGGATGAAAGCGATTTTGAGCAGGTAGGTGAGGCAGGCGGTGTCTATCTGGGCGAGGCGGCACGCCGCAAAGTTGTACGTACTTTTGAAGAGACGATGCAGACCACGGTGCAGCACCGGTACCTAAAGCGCAAGGTTTCCTATCGGCAGCTTTTGCGCTTGGAAGGATACCGTCTGATACGCCATCTTATTGGGATGGAGCAGTACCGGGCTTTCCGTGCGTGGTGGTGAGTGGAGGTGGAGCATGTATGTTGTCATTGTTTATGACGTGGAACAGAAGCGAGTGGCGAAGGTGTGTCAACTGCTGCGCCGCTATCTCGCCTGGGTGCAGAACAGCGCCTTTGAGGGAGAGCTGACGGAAGCACAGTTGGAACAGCTCCGCTGGGAGCTGCTGGACATCATTGACGCAGGCTACGACAGTGTCTATATCTATCGCTGGCGTGACCGAGCACTCTGCCAGAAGCAGGTCCTGGGACGGGAAAAGTCTCTTTCGGAGCCTTTCCTGGAGTGAAATTTCAAAGTGAAAAAAAGTTCGTATTTTGAAAGATAACTAATGGCCGTCGCGCAGGCGACGGTGAAGAGAACCGCGGCCTTGTGGTCTTTTACTCAGGAGGAAGCAGTGGGCAAAGAGGGGCACACAGAGGTTCCTTTTGCATGCTGCAGTTGCTGGGAAAGTATATCGTGTTGACCTCGAGCATCGGATAATCGTTGTGGCCAAATCCTTAGCGCAAGGCTGCGGTTCCGAGGTGAGCAGTTATGCCCCAGTGACGGTTAGGATTCCACCGAAGAGACATATTGGTCTGACAGCCCCTCGATGAGCAATGCCGATCAAGTTGTTATTAGAAAGCTGGGAAAGGCAAATATTACCTAAGTTGCAAGGGGCAAAGTACTTGCTTTCCGATGCTCGCATCCCGTGGGTTTCGCTTTACGACCATCTGGCCCTAACGGCGGGCTTGGCTGCGGCCATGACAGCTGAATTGGTGAATCGTGGGGTCCCCATCTCCGATATCTGCGGGTTAGAATTAGCTCGAGAAGAGCTCGTGGCATTGGCGCGGTTATGTGGGCTTCTGCACGATGTTGGAAAGGCGCAGATTGGCGTGACCGAGTATCGCTGGCATGTGCAGCGGGGCATCGAATATATAAAGGAATGGTTGGATGGGCATAAAGTAGATGACCCACTGCGCTCCGTGATCATGGGGACTATTGCTCGGCACCATTTACG
>JANWXA010000012.1 GCA_025055465.1 Candidatus Kapaibacterium sp. | reverse complement strand
GTAAGCTATGGCATCACAGTGGGGCCATAAGACAGCAGCCCTTGCGACCCTCCTCATACTTTGGGGATGTGTCTCACCGGTGGATATCTCTACAGACCGTGAGGTTAGGGGATCCGCCCACCTTACTCTTATAGAGGCGGGGGTTGAATCCCAAACTTTTGAAGGCGAGCACGATACGCTCTTGTGGCGACGATACGAGGTGGACATTGCAGATGCTGTCATGGACACCGGGCAAGGGAACGAAACCCTTCGCCTTACTCTGCATATTCGTGCGACGGAGCCCCCTTTGCACAATCCGCTATGGATAGAGCATCTGGAAATCAGCATAACCGGCTTACGGAGCGGTATGGAGATAAGCAACTCTGCTCTCGATCTTCTTCGGGTCGTCTTTTACGAAGTCCATGGTCGGAGCCTTGTCCGAAGAGTCTGGCGATGGCAACGCGGCCAGCCTCCTCTCGGGAACATCCGCCTCTGGTTCCAATTGGTACGCCGTTCCCACACTCTCCCCCGCTGGACCTTGAACATCAGGCTATGGCTTGAGCCGCCGTCTGGGCCCCCCCACCCAAGACGGCGCCTTCACCTCCACAGCACACTGACACTGGCTCCTGCGTGACCCCCCTGAAACGAGACAAGCGTGTATTTTTGCCTTGCGTTACAGTGGTCGCTTAGCTCAGTTGGTCCAGAGCGTCCGTTTCACACGCGGAAGGTCGGTGGTTCGAATCCACCAGCGACCACAGGCCTCCAGGAACTTGCCCCTCTGAAAGTAAAGGGGCCCCGCGCTGCTGGAAAGAACCGCAGCGTTTTCTGCTCCTCCTTTTGTCTGGTGGGGAGAGCGCAATGGTTTATCTAACTCGTTCGTTTGGGTATGACAGATAACAGCTTTTCCGCAAACGAAAGCTCAAACTTTGGCATGGAGCGCCGCCCCGTTATCCTCAGTGGTATCCAGCCCTCCGGGCGCCTGACTATTGGACACTACACCGGGGCACTTCGGAATTGGGCAGCCCTACAGCCAACGCATGCCTGCTTTTTCATGATCGCAGACCTCCATGCCATTACAGTGCGGCAGGATCCCATCGAGCTCCGACAACGCACCTTAGAAGTTGCTGCACTGTTCATAGCCTGTGGGATAGACCCAAGCCAAAGCACTCTCTTTGTCCAATCCCATGTGCCTGAACACACCCAACTGACATGGGTGCTAACATGCTTCACGGGTATGGGAGAGTGCAGCCGCATGACACAGTTCAAGGAAAAATCCGCTCAATACCGACACAATATCAACGTCGGGCTTTTTGCCTATCCCATCCTGATGGCAGCCGACATCTTGCTATACCAAGCAGACTTGGTGCCCGTAGGCGCAGACCAAAAACAGCATTTGGAGCTAACTCGGAACCTTGCCGAACGCTTCAACCATCTCTATGGCCAGATCTTCCGCATACCCGAGCCTTATATTCCACCTGTCGGGGCAAAGATTATGAGTCTACAGGAGCCCACGAAGAAAATGTCCAAATCGGACCCCAACGACAACGCCGTGCTCTTCCTAACCGATTCGCCTGAAGATATTCACCGCAAGATCCGTCGGGCGATAACTGACTCCGGCCGCGAAATCCGCTACGATGAAAAGCAGCGCCCCGGCCTAAGCAACCTGATTGTGCTCTACCACATTGCAACAGGCAAGAGCATTACGGAGATTGAGCATGAATTTGAAGGCTCTGGCTACGCAGACCTCAAGGCTGCTCTGGCTGAGGCACTCATAGAATTCCTGCGGCCTATTCGGGAGGAGTACGGGCGGCTCTGCGACGCGAAAGACTATCTGCAAAATATCCTGCTCCGGGGAGCAGAGAAAGCCCGTACCCGTGCCCATCAGACCCTTCAATTGGTTCACAACTGTGTCGGTTTTCTTCCGACTCTGACTCCGGAAGCTGCTGTAGGAATGGCCCACAATCGTTGACAGCAAGAGCCATGCCACTGTATGAGTATGTGTGCCAAACCTGCGGGAAACGCTTTGAGCTGCTTCAATCTATAACGCAGCCCCCTCTGGAAACCTGCCCGGTGGATATTTGCGAACATCCCCCAAAGGGACATGGGCAGGTTCGGCGCTTGCTCAGCCGAAATGTCGGCTTAGTTTTCAACGGTAGTGGTTTCTACATCACCGACTATGCCCGCAAGGGGGACACCAAAGCAAGTACTACAGAAAGCGCCCCCGTGGATACCCCTACTCCAGCATCGTCGGGAGAGTAGCGTAGTGCAGCCATAATAGCAGGCTACGGGGCAGATAGCCTGTAGCAGCCAGCCCTTTCTGCATTACAGGGCCGCAATGGACCTCATTCAGTTCTGGACAGTTTGTGCGGCAAACGGGATCGTATTGGAACAGGAACAGCTTGCCGCTTTTGACCGCTACGCGCGTGAGCTCCGGTATTGGAATGAGCGGGTCAACTTGGTTTCCCGTGCAGATATTGAGTATCTCTACGAACGCCATTTCCTCCATTCCCTTGCCCCCCTGAAGTATCTTTCCATCCATCCGCGGGCGAATTGTATAGACATTGGAACTGGGGCGGGACTGCCCGGAATCCCCCTGGCCATCGCGCGCCCGGATTTGCATATGCTTCTGATAGAAGCAGTAGCCAAGAAAGCTCGGCTGGTTGCCCTGTTTGCTTCTCATACTGGGCTCCCAAACTTACAAGTAAAGCGGGCGCGGGTAGAGGAACTCCACGAAGCCCCCTCTTATTGTACTGCCTTTGACTTTGCCTTTGCTCGCGCAGTAGCCTCCTTACCCACACTGCTGAGCTGGGCACAGCCCTTGCTCAAGCCCACTGGCCAGCTCATTGCCTACAAGGGTGGTGACCTTAGCAGAGAGCTCCATGCAGCACAGAGCCGATTTCCCCAGGCCCGATTTACGGTCCAGGACATCCGCTTCCATGGAGCCCCATGGTTTGAGGAAAACCAGAAACGCCTTGTTTTCTGCCGCCTCGCTCCCGCGGAGAATTCATGAGTATCAGCGGATGCTTGCCGAAGAAGCCCCCCGTGGTCACAGCCTATTATCGGCCGGTGGCGTCTTAGCACCCTACACTATAACGTTCCCAGCCCCGGCCTCTTTCGCACTTTTTTGCTGGGAATTCCCCTGCACGCAGGGCCCTTCACAGGCGATGCGGCACGGCACCCCATATGCTTCCAATCTCCCGGGAATAGAGTCCCTCTTTAGATCCCCCCGTTCCAGGGAGCCCTCCCCTCCCCGTGGTAGCCGCAACGGCTAAGCTGGGGGCTACCTCCTCGGGCAGCCTTCCCTCTGCCAATGTCTCCCAGCTCGCGCTCAGTGGGGTGGACACTAAGGAGAAACCAGTGCCTCACTCTGCTCTGAGCCCCCAGCACTGGGGGCCATCTGGCTATGGCGGGCTAGGCTCACCATGCCAAAACACTGCTGATTTCGCTCTCCGAACCCTGCATCGTACCCGAGCGCTAGCAGGGTTTCATCGCCGGTTGCCCAGAAACGGAGTTGAAAGGCACGCACTTGCGTCCCCTGGACCGAAACCAGGCGCGAATGCCACTGCCCGACGGGGCGAAAGACGAGGGGACGAAAGCTCTCAGCACTGCCGAAGAGGGCCCGCGCTTTCCGCTGCAGATTCCGCTCCAGATTGCGCCAGAACTCGGGCTGATCAGGACTTAGAAATCGCCGATGCCGCTTCCCCATACGCTCTTCCACGGTAGAGACAATGATCGGGGAAATCGTGCGGAGCTCCACTGGCTGTGCAAAGGATGGGAGTGGTTCCACGGAAATGTTGACAACTGTAAGTACCGCAGCGCCCAGCCGCCGTTCCGGCTCTTGGAGGAATGCCACCGCGAGCGCCTCCATTAGAGCGCTCAGAGGAGAGGAAACCCACCAACGGATCGGCGGCTCCAGGAGGAGTCCGTCAGTGTGAGATCGCGCCTGCTTCGGGAACAGCCATGATGCCGTCAGCATGCGGTAACGATGTCCATCAGCTTGGAACCCTTCTCGATGGAAAAGCCCCTCCAAACTGGGGCGCACCCGTAGGATGGCTTGTGTCAGCATACCGTGCAGGTGGTGCGGATAGTTCCAGGGCACGAACACCGCTGTTGGAGCGGTAAACTCCACGCGTAACCGCATGACCGGTCTTTAGCGGTTCTACTGACTTCGACAAATTAGCTAAAAGCTGCTAATCAGGGGAGAACGGCTATCGCTTCGATCTCCACCAGCGCTCCCCGGGGTAAAGCCGAAACTTCCACAGTGGTCCGCGCCGGGGGGTGCACTCCGAAGAACCCCGCATAGATTTCGTTGACAACTGGGAAATCCTCCAGAGAGCGCAGGAATATGGTGGTTTTGACTACGTGTTCGAGACCTGCCCCAACACTGGCTAGAATTGCTCGGATGTTTTCCAGTGACTGCCGTGTCTGGCTGCGAATGTCTGCTGCAACCATATCTCCCTCCGGGGTCAGCCCAATTTGCCCAGAGATAAAAAGCAGCTTCCCCTGTGCGAGGACGCCCTGAACATAGGGACCTATGGGCGTAGGTGCTCCTGAGGTAGCGACCGCCTCACGCATTAGTACTGTCCCTCACTATTTGACTGTCCCGTGCCAAGAGTGCAGCTCCTATAACCCCAGCCCAAGAGCCGAAATGTGCTCTGCGGAGCTGGATCTTTTCAGCAAGGGCCGGCAGTGCCCGCTCCCGCACCGTTGCTTGTACAGCCGAGGGCAGCTCCGGAAAGGCCTCTACGATACCGCCCCCCAGCACTACAACCTCTACATCCAGCAGGGTAACGACGGAAGTCACTCCTAAAGCACAAACCCAAGCTACCCATGCCAAGCACTCCCGGGCAGCCTCATCTCCGGCAGCGTAGGCCTCTGCTAAGGACTCCACCGTAACCGGACGTGAAGTCAGCACAGAGGCGGGATAGCGTCGCACGAGCGACTGTGCACATCGCAACAGTGCTGCTTTGCCGACATACTCTTCCAGCACGCCAATCCGATATGGCGGCATTCCGACCTGTCCGGAAGCAGTGATGTCTACCACCATATGCCCCACGTCCCCCGCCCCGCCGTGAACCCCACGCCAGAGTTTACCCCCCACAATCAGCGCCCCCCCCACCCCAGTCCCCAGCGTAATGTAGAGGCAATCCGTTACGTCGCGAGCCGCTCCGACACGATACTCTGCCCACGCTGCAACATTCGCATCGTTATCGACAACGATAGGGAACGGAAAGAGAGCGCTGAGCCATGCCCGAAACGGGAGCTGCTGGAGTGCTGGCATGTTAGGGGAGTGCTCCACTATCCCCTCGTATGTTACAAACCCGGCAATCCCTACACCAAGTGCTTCGACCAGAGTTGTACCTCTCAGGAAATTCTGGAGAGTTTCTTGGACCCACGCCAAGAATTCCTCCGTCGTGGCACCCTGGGGGGTGTCAACCACTGTCTGTTCCTTCAGTTCAACGGTCGACGGATTGAGCAGCCCCAGTTTTGTTCGCGTTGCCCCAATATCCACCCCGAGCAGCATACAAGTCAGGGCTTTTCCGGGATAACGTAAAGGGTTTCGCCCGGACGCATCATTCCGTAATGCTCACGGGCAATCCGTTCTATTGCACCGTATCCCTGTTGGAACTGCAGAATTTGAAGTCGCAGGGAATCTGCCCGTCGGGATAGCTCGTTATACCGACGTTGCTGCTCTCTATACCGCTGTTCTACCTGCCAGCGAGCCAGCAACCCATACCGGGAAAAAAGAAGATACAAGACGACTCCGCCGCTGATCGCAACAACTGCCCATACCCATGGGCGGCGGAACACCTGCCCCCGAGAACGTGTGGAGTCTATTTGGTACATACGCTTTATGATGACCCGCTTCGACTGAACTGCGCCAAGAACTCGACAAAGGCATCCATCTCTGCGCGACTTCGTTTCTCCGTCACCGCTATAAGCAAGCCTTCCAGCTCCGCACCCAGCCACCGAGTTGGAACCCCTGCCAGATAGCCGTTTGCTAAGCCCTTCATAACGATGTCCTCGGCTGGGACCGGTGTTCGCACCAGGAACTCTCGCAAGAAAGGCCTCCGAATAGCCATTTCGTAACCTGGAAGCCCTGCAATTCTTTCCGCCAGATACCGTGCCCGCTGCAAGCACTGCTGGGCCAATTCCTGAATGCCCTGCTTCCCCAGCCATGCCATATAGACGGTGGCGGCCAACATCATAAGCCCCTGATTAGTGCAGATGTTGGAAGTTGCGCGCTCCCTCTTGATCTGTTGCTCTCGTGTCTGCAGTGTCAGTACAAATCCCCTGCGCCCTTCCACGTCCTCCGTAATCGCCGCAATCCGTCCAGGCAAGAGTCGGATAAGCTGCTTTCGCGCAGCAAAAAAACCCACGTAAGGCCCACCAAAATTCAGGGGAATTCCTAATGACTGTCCTTCGCCGACCACGATGTCTGCCCCATAGGCCCCTGGCGGCTCCAGGATTCCCAGACTCACTGGGTCCGCCACCACAACAAAGAGTGCTCCGTGCCGATGTGCAAGCTCTCCAACTTCCTGGACTTTCTCTTCAACAGTCCCATAGAAGTTGGGCTGCTGAAGGACAACCGCGGCCACATCCTCGGCTAACCGTTCTGCAAGCAAGTCTGGAGAAGCCGTTCCATCGGGGGAAATTACTTCTTCACAGAGGAGTTGACGCCCACTACACACCGTGCGCACAACCTGCCGGTAGTGCGGATGCACTGTTCCAGCAAAAAGGACGCGTCGCCGTTGAGTTGCCGCAAATGCCACCATGCAAGCTTCCGCTACCGCACTGGCCCCATCATACAGCGAGGCATTCGCCACATCCATAGCCGTAAGCTGACAAACCATGGACTGGAATTCATAGATGCTCTGCAGCGTCCCCTGCGAGACTTCTGCTTGATATGGTGTGTACGCTGTTTGGAATTCCGAACGTTTGATGATCCAGTCCACTACAGCGGGGACATAGTGGTCGTAAGCACCAGCCCCCATAAAGCAGACATGCGTATGTGCTCCCCCGTTACACGCCGCCAAGCGTCGCATGTACTCGTATGCCTCCCATTCAGAGAGCTGTGGGGGCAATGGTAATGGCTCTCGCAGCCGGAGCTGTTCGGGAATTCCACGGAAAAGCTCTTCCTCCTCCAACACCCCGATGCTCTGCAACATCTGCCGCCGCTCTTCCTCAGTCAAGGGAAGAAAAGGATGTATACCCATCAGGCAGGCCCCGAATAAAAAGACCCGAAGCACTGCGCAAAATTACGCCCCCACAGGGAACCGCTCGCTGAGCATCCTCAAAGGCTTTCGTAAGTTTGTATATCTGTAGAGCCTGCCTCCTCTACGAGGATGAAAGCCGAAAACCTGCGGATTGTTTTCCGCTCGACCGTGTACGAAAACCGTCCGCGCCGTTCAGAAGAATTTGCTGAGATTGCACGGGAAATTCGACGGGACATTATCAAGATGCTCGTCCTTGCAGGCTCGGGGCACAGCGGTGGTCCGTTAGGTACAGCCGACATTCATGCTGTTCTCTTCTTTGGTGGATATATGCGTTACCGCCCTAAGGATCCATGGTGGCCCGGTCGTGACCGCTACGTTCTCAGTGCCGGACACCTCTGCCCCGTGCTCTATGCCACGCTGGCACGAGCAGGTTTTTTCCCTGTTGAAGAACTCCGCACTCTTCGCAAATATGGAAGCCGTTTACAAGGACATCCTGGTCGCGACATGGGCCTGCCTGGGCTGGAAACCTCCACCGCCTCCCTTGGCCAAGGCATCTCCATTGCCGTGGGAATGGCTCTCAGTGACAAGTGGTTAGATAAAAGCGACCGCCGTGTCTTTGCCCTCACCGGCGATGGCGAACTTCAGGAAGGTTCGGTCTGGGAAGCCGCCATGGCAGCCGCACACTACAAATTGGACAACCTCTGCTGGATCGTAGACAATAACGATTGCCAAATCGACGGACGCGTCCCCAATGTGATGAGCATCTATCCCATAGACAAAAAGTTTGAGGCCTTTGGCTTTGCTGTAATGCAATGCGATGGTCACGATTATGAGGAGCTGAGCACGTGTTTGGAGCAGTTTTTGGAAAACCATCGCCGTGCAATCGGCAAGCCTACCGTAATCATCGCCCGTACAAAGATGGGACGTGGGGTCTCCTTTATGGAGGACGACTACCGATGGCACGGTAAACCTCCAACACCGGAACAGGCATTGAAAGCTCTCCAGGAGCTAGAAGATCCATATATCACTGTTGTAGAACCGGCAGAAGTCTGAAGCGGGATGCATTTATTACGCATCCTTGCCATCCTCCTGTGGTTACTCGGTTGCTCTCGTACGGGGAATGAGCCCATAACCGAGAAACAGCGGGAAGGGAATCCCCAACAGGTCCCCGTCGGTGGGGCTTCCTCTATGCAGAAACATGCTTTTGTGCCGGTGCACTTGGTAGACCTGCTGCCCTCGCCGAAGGCATTCTCCAAACTTACAGACGCTTCTCCTCCCACATCAGGACGCCAAGTCTTCAGCGATGGAAGCAGCATTGTGAGGGCTTCCCGAGAATTTCGCTTCCGCAATGGAGGGTATCTGTGGTTCAGTGTCACCGATTACGCCGATGCGCTAACCCGGTTGCAGCGCGAAGCTGATCTGGTACAAAATCCCGCAAAGGAATACGAAAGCCAACTGTTGGAATTTCTTCGTCCTCCAGAAGGCTTTGGCTACGTTCTCTGGGATCCTGTGAGCCGGAACGGCCACCTGCGCGCTATCCTCGCTGGGCGCTTCCTCGTGCAGGTCGAAGGAGGCGCTCTCCCGCCGCATATGGTCTGGAGTCGCCTGCTGGAATACCTCCCCTTGAAAAACTACATCGGCCAGGCCCAAGCAACGGTTCCCCAACAGCCTCGGTAAGCCCATGCCAGAATTCCAGCTTTTAGGCCAAAAACCCACGCGACAGGGGTTCGGCGAAGGACTGGTCGTGTTAGGCGAACGCTACGACAATGTCGTTGTCCTCGGTGGGGACATCACCGAGTCGGTTATGACATCGTTCTTCCGCGACCGATTCCCCGACCGCTTCTTCTCTATCGGGGTTGCGGAGCAAAATGCCACCACCATTGCTGTTGGCTTGGCCCTGTCCGGCAAGATCCCCTTCTTTGCCAGCTATGGGGCTTTCTGTGCCTTCCGCAACGCTGACCAACTCCGTATTTCCGTCTGCTACAACAACGTCAACGTCAAAATTGGTGGTGGACATGCCGGTGTTAGCGTGGGCCCAGATGGGGCAACTCACCAAGCTCTGGAGGAAATTGCTGTCATCCGTACACTGCCCAACATGACCTTGGTCGTCCCCTGCGACTACATGGAGACAAAGAAAGCGACCATCGCCATCGGTGAAATCTGGGGACCATCTTATATCCGCTTCGGACGTGCCAACGTTCCCTGGTTTACCACCGAGGATACCCCCTTTCGACTGGGACGCGCAGAAATTTTTCGGGATGGTAGCGACGTTGCCCTCATTGCGTGTGGAGCCATGGTCTGGCAAGCATTATTAGCTGCAGACATGCTTGCTAAGCGGGGAATCTCTGCTTGCGTTATCAACAACCACACTATAAAGCCTATGGACGTAGAGACCATCATCACCGCCGCATGCAGGTGCGGGGCCGTTGTCACTGCGGAAGAACACCAGATTTACGCAGGTATGGGAAGCGCTGTGGCTGAGGTCTTGGCGAAGAACTACCCCGTGCCGATAGAGTTTGTTGGCGTTCGAGATACTTTCGGGGGCAGTGGGGACCCTGATGAGCTGATGGAGAAGTTTGGCTTGACGTGGAAATCAATCTATGCCGCTGCACTTGTCGCCATCGAACGCCGAGACAAAGGCAGCACCGGGGTGCGGCGCCCAACGGAGGTCCCTCGGTTCACGCCGGCCGATGGCTACGCCGCCTGAGCCTTCTCTTTGTATTTGATGGAAACTCGGTTCCTCCTCGAGCTTATTTCGCTTGCAGGGATCGCTTTCGTACTCACAGCATTTTCCGACCGGTTGCGTATCCCGCCAGCTCTGAGCCTCCTGCTCTGCGGAGGCTTTATCGGGCCCGCTGGCTTTCGATTCATAACCGACCCCAGTGCCATTCGACTGGTTGCGGACATCGGGGTTTCGCTTCTGCTGTTTACCCTCGGGTTAGAGTTCTCTTTCAAACGACTCTGGCAACTACGTCGAATTGCTCTCCTCGGCGGGCTCCTCCAGATGGGCCTGTCCGCGGTTGTTGGCTTTCTTCTGTGGCACTGGTTAGGCGACTCAGGACACCTTGCAGAGGCTCTCGGCATCGGCCTCATCCTTTCCTTGAGCAGCACGGCCGTTGGCCTCCGCCTGCTTGTGGAGCGCGGCGAAATAGACGCCCCCCATGGACGCCTCGCGTTTAGTGTCCTGCTGACACAGGATATTGCCGTTGCTCCCCTCATTGTGCTGGTCCGTTTTCTGGGCTGGCTATCCGGAAGCAGTAGCTCTGCCCCGCTCCCTGCGGTGCTCCAAGAGTTCTTTCTCGTTATCATCGCGGCACTGTTGCTTTTTGTGCTCTTTCGTTTCCTTATTCACTCCCTCGTGCGCGTTCTCCGGTTAGCGCGCTCGCGAGAAGCCTTTGTCCTTTTAGGCCTAACCATTGGGGTTGGCTCTGCCGTTATTAGCCATCACTGGGGCCTATCGTCAGCTCTGGGGGCTTTCGTTGCCGGATTATTGCTGTCGGAATTCCAAGAGCGTCATCGTCTTATGAGCGTTGTGGAGCCCTTCCGCGATGCTCTTGCAAGCTTATTTTTCCTTTCCGTTGGACTCCTACTCACACCACCTCTCCCAATTCCAGAGGCCATTCTGTTCACTACACTGCTCTTCTCTGGGAAACTGCTTGTTACTCTTCTCCCTGCCCGCATTGTCGGATACCCACTGCGCACAGCCACGCGAAGTGCCCTTCTGATTGCCTCCATTGGAGAGTTCTCCCTGGTTGGGTTAGCAGTAGGGGCTGACGCAGGCCTTTTCGATTTGGACGCTCAACAGCTTGTTCGATGCGCCCTCATCTTCTCTATGCTCCTCACTGTTATGCTCTACCCACTGGCCCAGCGATGGGGCCCTGGTGCCAACTACTCGCCGGAGGAGCGGCCAAACGCTTTCTCTGACCATGTCCTCATAATCGGCTATGGGATAACGGGCCAGTCGCTCCACACTGTCCTCAAAGAATTCGGTCTCCCCTACGCCATTCTGGAATTGAACCCGTTCACGGTTGCTCGCCTCCGCGCAGCGGGGGAGCCCGTAGTTCTGGGAGACTGCTCCGACGAACGGAGCCTCCGTCACGTTGGGGTGGATCGCGCCCGCGCGATCGTCGTCGCCATCTCCGACACCCTGCTCGTGCCCCACGCTGTCGGGCTGATCCGCAGCCTCAATCCTACTGCCCCAATCATCGTGCGGACTCGCTTCGTTGCCCACATCGAACCCCTCTACGCGGCCGGGGCCTCCATGGTTGTGGCGGAAGAATTCGAGGCCCTGTTGCACCTTTTATCGCTCCTCCTACGTCATCTCAAAGTGCCCGCAGAACGCATTGCCGAGCTTCATGAACGTTTCCGATCCGAACACTATGCACTCTTCCGCCAGCAGCTCCAGGAAGAAAAAGAATAGGGACGTTTTTGCGCTCCCCGAGGACGTGCGCACATATTTGGAAACGGCGCCACGAGTCGAGCTGCCCGAGCCTTTTTTGCAGCAACTTGGCCAGCTTGCAGACCGGCAGGGAGTTGGGCTCTTTGTTGTTGGGGGGTTCGTTCGCGACCTCTTCTTGGGCATCTCTCGCAAGGACATAGACTTCACTGTGATCGGGGAGGCTCTTCCCTTTGCTCGTTTTTTAGCGCAGCACTTCCGCTCCAAAGCGGTCGTTTACGAACGGTTTCATACTGCTCTGGTTCCTATCGGGGAGTACCGCTGCGAGTTCGTCGGAACCCGGCGCGAATTCTACGAGCCCGATTCCCGTAAGCCCATTGTTAAAGAGGGCACGCTCTGGGATGACCTCCGTCGGCGGGATTTTACTATCAACGCCATGGCTATTGCTCTGAACAAGCCCTTTTGGGGAAGCCTCGTTGATTTGTTCGGTGGCCTCCGTCATTTACATCAGCGTTATATCCAGACGCCTACAGACCCCCTAATTACCTTTAACGAAGACCCCCTCCGTATGCTGCGCGCCGCCCGCTTCGTTGCAGCCCTGAACGGGATCCTGGCGCAAGACGCCCAACGCGCAATGACCATGTTGGCCTCTCGCATCCAGATCGTCTCTCAAGAGCGTATAACCGAAGAATTACTCAAGTTGCTGGCAACCCCTCACCCAGGCCGGGGCTTCCTCATGCTATATGAATCCGGCCTTCTGCAATACGTCTTTCCAGAATTACACCGCTTGGCAGGGGTCGAGTTAGTCCAGGTGGGCAGGCAGGCATACAGTCACAAGGACGTCTTCCGCCATACTCTTCAAGTTGTGGACAACATTGCCCGGCAGAGTGAGAACCTCTGGCTGAGACTGGCAGCGTTGCTCCACGATATTGGCAAATCAAAAACCAAGCACTTTGTCGAGGGGGTCGGCTGGACTTTCCACGGGCATGAAGAGGTTGGCGCTCGGATGGTAGAACGGATTTTCCGCCGCCTGAAGTTGCCTCTGCAAAAGCTGCCGTATGTCCAGACGCTGGTGCGCCTTCACCAGCGTCCCCAGGCACTGGTTGACGAAGGGGTAACCGACTCTGCCATCCGGCGGCTCATTGTCCAAGCTGGGGATACGCTGGATGATCTTTTCACGCTATGCCGTGCCGACATCACAACGCGCAACCCCATATTAGCCCAACAATATTTGCAGAACTACGACCAGCTCTACCGTCGCATTCAAGAAATACAGGCGCAGGACAGTCTCCGGGCCTTTCAATCGCCCGTTCGAGGCGAGGAGATAATGGCGTTGTGCAATCTCCCTCCGTCACCCGCTGTAGGCTATATCAAGAAGGCGTTAGAAGAAGCCATCTTGGAAGGCTTTCTGCCGAACGAATACAATGCTGTCAAGGCCTACTTGATAGAGCACAGAGACCAGTTGTTGTCCGCTGCCCTGGCATATCAGGAAGAGTTCTTCCGTCACCAGCGCAGGCGTCGTGTCGGGGACCCCACAGCATCCACTGAATGAGGCGATACCTACACAGGCTCTTTGTTGCCGCGGTGGTTGCTCAAGGTTGTCAACCCGAGCGCTGGGAACTCCCGGCCTCCTTTGGAGGCTCCACAACACAGTCGCACAACTATACTCGAACAGCTGCCGAACCCCCACGGATGGTTTTCCTGCAGTCTGTTGGCCATCCAGACACCAGTGGGTGTCTCCAACCTCCGCTGCCCCTCTCCTCACGTCTGACTGTTCTGGCAACTGCGAACGGTTCCCTGATCGCTCTCTCAGCGGCCGCTCCACAATGGACTTTTTCCTTCCCGAAGGGTACCGCTGTCGCCAGTGCATTAGCGGCCGACACAAGCACGCTCTATGCTATGGGGAGCGATGGTGCGCTCTATGCTCTCTCCTTCAACGGGACCCTGCGCTGGCGAATACACCTATTCCGGGGTATCCCGGAAGGTGGGGGCCCTTACACACACTTGCTTCCCTTCCAGGATGGAATCGCCGTTGGAGACGCCTCCGGGCGTCTGCTTCGCATCGGCTCCAGTGGTGCTATGCTTTGGGAACAACAGCGTGGAGGATCCATAGAGCGCAGTCCTGCAGCCGATGGCGGAGAACATCTCGTAGTAGGCATTGTGTCCTTCTCTCCTGACGCAGGGGATACTATCCTTTTTATCGATCCCACGGGACAGCAGCGTTGGGCTCGAGCACTCCACCAGACTCGCCTCACCTGCTCCCCAACTTTCGGACAGGGCTATCTCTTCGTTGCTGGGGTGCGAAACCCTCTTGCGGACCCTATCCCGGTCCTCCACACCTTTTCGGAAACAGGCCAGCTCCTATGGTCCCGGGTTCTCCCGGCTACACCGCGTTGGCTTTCCGTTGATGATTCTAACGGAGTCTATGTCATTATGCATAGTACAGGGATTGGCGAGCCTATTAGCGGCATCCTTGCTTACGATGCCCGAGGAGAGCAACGCTGGACGCTGTACATTCGGGCAGCCATTATGACCCCTGCTCTGATCTTCCGAAATTCGGCGGTGGTATTTGCCATACAGCCGAACGGGGCCCTGGGAGCGTACATTCTCGCGGCCGAAAATGGAAAACTACAGGAACTACTCTCTCTGGAGGGGGCACCCCCGCTGCTACTTCAGCCGGCCGTCACACCCGATGGGAGCATCCTTCTAGGCTGGAGCCATCGGTTAGGACTGCTCCGGCTGGGCGAACACCCCTGGCAGTGGCTCCTCTTTTAGGGGAGCACAATGCTTTGCGCCACCTCTGCCGCAGCAGTGTCGCCGCGTAAGATTCGGACAAGCTCTAACGCAAAAGCTATCGCCGTGCCCGCTCCACGACTGGTGACGATGCGATCTGCTACCACAACGGGCTCTACACGGTATGGGTACGCCGAGAGTTGAGGTGCAACGCTCGGATGGCTCGTTAGCGGGGTGTCCGGGGGAATAAGCTGATGGCGAGCCAAAATAGTAGGGGCAGCACAAATAGCCGCAATATAGCCATTCCGCCGTTGTTGCGCCTGTAGCAGGTGTTTCAGGTGCTCGTTTCGCGAAAGAGCCTCTGTCCCACGGCTCCCACCAGGTAGAACGATTGCCGCAAACTCTTCATCCTCGGGGAGTTCTTCCAACAGCTCATCGGGAAGGATACGAAGGCCGCGTGAGCAGACCACCACGGGGCTCTCCCCCGCAACAACAACAGGAATCCCTGCGCGACGGAGCAGGTCAACTACGACGACTGCTTCCATTTCTTCTGTACCATCGGCAACGGGGACGAGGACGCGCTTCTCCATGAGTCAACAGCCGCTCTAACCTAAGCACAGTATGAGATGAGACGTGTCTTCCACGCTCAAATGGTCTCGATCGAGAGCATGTTTGTGCGTGAGCGGGCAACCAGTGGCCTTCCAATAGTAATGACAACGCGTTCACGTGGCAGGCAGTACCCCTTGCGCCTTAATAGCTGCTTGACCTCCTCTATAGTTTCGTCCGTCGAGCCAACACGTTCCAGGACAACCCCTGTGGTGCCCCACAGAAGACTTACATTCCGAGCAACCCCCACGCTCTGTGTAACCGCTAAAATAGGCACTGGCGGACGCCGCTTGGAAATCAGGCGAACCGTTTCCCCGGAAAGCGTTAGCGAGACAATCCCCTGAACGTGGCGTTCAGCAGCTATTGCTGCAGCCGCAGCCGCGATTGCATCCGTGGTTAGCCGCTCGGGAGCTGCCCCCCTTTCTACCAGTGAACGCACAACCTCAGGATGAACTGGCAGAGCCTGCTCTGCTTCCTGACAGATGGAGCGCATATACATGACTGCCTCCATAGGATAAGCTCCAACTGAAGTCTCCGCGCTGAGCATAACAACGTCGGTCCCGTCCAGCACAGCATTGGCAACATCGCTGGCTTCAGCACGCGTTGGCATAGGGTTCTGTACCATACTCTCCAGCATCTGCGTTGCAGTGATCACCAACTTTGCCTTACTGTTGGCAAGACTAATAAGCCGCTTTTGTGCTAATGGTACCTGAACGGCAGGGATCTCCACCCCCAGATCCCCCCTTGCAATCATTATTCCATCAGCGGCCTGGACGATATGCTCAATGCTTGCCAGTGCTTCCGGCTTCTCGATTTTGGCTATTACCCAAGCAGTGCTTCCTGCTCCTTGGAGCAACTCCCGAACGGCGCGTACATCCTCGGCAGAGCGCACAAAGGAAACAGCGATATAATCGCACCCATGGCGAGCAGCAAACTGAATACCCTGGCGGTCTCGTTCGGTCAGGCTGGGTAGCGAAATCTGGACCCCTGGCACATTGACCCCTTTGCGGGACTGCAAAACCCCACCGACAACGACCACTGCTCGGATGACGTTGTCATCTTTCCCGGTCACGCGAAGCCGCATCTTCCCGTCGTCTAGCAGAATGGAGTCTCCTCCCTTGAGGTCACGGGCGAGAGTGGGATACTCTACAGGCAGGATTACGGCATCGCGAGAATGCGCGGCAACAGTACTGGCATAGTGGGTGGTATCCACCACAAAGACCTCCTCCCCCGCGCGGAGCTCCACAGCCCCTCCCGGTATCGTGGCCACTCTCAACTTTGGTCCCGGCAAGTCCACAACAATGGGGACAAAGCGCCCTATACGTTGCTCCGCCTCTCGGATCCACTGCACGTATAAAGCGTGAGACTCTTCGGAGCCGTGCGAAAAGTTTAGCCGAAAAGCGTCTGCCCCAGCCGCTAAGAGCTGGTATAGCTTCTCCGGCGATGCGACCGCAGGTCCCACCGTACAGAGAATTTTAGTCCGATGCGGTATCCACCGGAATTTGGGCCTCGGGCTCATCTCATGAATCTGCCATCAGCACACTTTCAGCAGCCTTGAAGGAGAGGTGTAGACCACACACAGAGGGGAAGCATTGAGAGGGAAGGTCCGCGCTCTATACGCAGTGCGGTCCGCCACAGAGAAGAGCCCCTCTCAAGGGTGAGGACCCTCGCTCGGTGTCCACACGCCCCCTCCTGACGAGCTATCGGCCACGGTAGGCTCCCCTCTATCCACCGAGGACCAACACTATCACGCCCCACCGCGTACTCCCCGCCTCCCATAGCAAAACCTTTCGCCAATGTAAATGGTCCTTGTAAGCTTCTCACCTCCGAAGCCTCGTTCCCCAAACTCTTCGGTATTCTACACAGGAAGGCCCCGCAACACAGTTGGGATTCGCAAACGAAACAGCACGAGCCCCGCATGGGAAGTCTCTCCCAACCACTGACGATGAGAAAGAAACTCGACGACATCCGTCCTTTACAACCCAGAGCCCAACTTGTCCTCGCCTACGTCACATAAACAAAAATACGGACTTCCCGGGGGCATCTTTCTGAAGCCGTCGGGCTTCTCTCTGCCGACATTCGTTATTTTTGAGTTTACGTCATGCAGCGAGCCTTCCCCCTGTATCTATGCTCGATCTCCGCCGGATACGAGAGAACAGAGCAGAGATAGAGCTACAGCTCCAACGCCGCGGCGGCCAGGCGGCCTTGGACGAGCTTCTAAAACTGGACAAGCGCCGACGAGACCTCATCCGCACAATAGATGCTCTCCAACACGAGCGGAAGACCGCCCAGGAGCTCGTTGCTGCAGCAAAGCGACAAGGCTTCCAGGACACAGGAGAACTGTTAGCGTCGCTCCGAACTGTTGCCGAGCGCATTCGGGAACTGGAGGATGAGTTACGGAACGTAGAGCAGGGAATTCGGTCTGGCCTTCTCTGCCTCCCCAATGTTCCCCATCCCTCTGTGCCTGACGGATCTACTGCGGCCGACAACATTGAAGTCCGCCGCTGGGGGGAACCCCAGCCTCGGGAGTTCCGCAAAGACCACCTGGAAATTGGCAGGGAACTCAATCTCTTAGACTTCCGGCGCGCGGCAAAGGTTAGCGGGAGTGGCTTTGTCTTCTATACTGCGAAGGGAGCTCAATT
>JANWXA010000129.1 GCA_025055465.1 Candidatus Kapaibacterium sp. | reverse complement strand
TGGACGATACGATCCCGGCATGGCGCTTCCGCACGTTGGTTGGGACTGCTACGATTGCCCGCCGCGAGGTAGCCGAAATCACCCCCCAGGAAAAGGCCTACCGCCACTGGCACCGCATTTTCATCCAACCAACCGCTGAACCAATTGGGGAGCACACCTTTGTCGGACTGGCAGGCCTCTTCGCTCTTTACGGTGGCATCGGATTCCAGGATTGGCTGTCGCTTGCTGGCGCCTACACACTCGTACCTGTGATGTCCGCCGGCGAGCAGCTTTGGGGATTGAATACGAAATTTACTCTTCTAACCAGCCCAAACATCCTCACGCCGGGTCGGGTCAGCTTGGCGTTCGGAGCCCAAGTTAGTGCACTGAGCGCAGTCAACCAAATCCTCCACCTTTACGGGGTGGCCAGTTTTGTCGGCAGCCGCTCGCACTTGAGCGCTATGGTCTTCGCGAAAGTCGCCGGCGACGACCTTCTTACTGTCCGCGCTGGTTCCATGGGCTCAGTAACCTTTGGCTACGCTACAGGAGCCGTCGGTATTGGAGTTGGACTGGACGTTCAATTACCTTCGCGACGGGACCTCCATCTGCTGGCAGAGTTGTGGAACAGCGACATCCGAAGCCCTTCGCGCACGGGACTCCTTGTCGGCGTCCGCCTGGCAAACTCAGCGTTAGCCCTGGACTTTGGACTTTTCTGGTTCGGCTATCCGTACGCCCTACCGATCGCAAACGCCGTCTGGACACCCTTTTAGCCCCTTACCATACCTCAATCGCAGCATCCCCTCAGCCCAAGGCATCCTCACCCCCAACCGCTGGACATACTCATCCGGCAGTGGCAGCGTCAGCACTTGCCCCCGCCCCAACCCAACGCAGCGACTACCAGCCTGCCAAACCCCAAGAGGCTCCACCGCCAAGTCTCTTTCACTCGGAGGGAAGCATCCACCACGGCAGTGCCATCAAGACAGGTTCTCGCTGGCTCAATTGCCAGAGGCAGAAGATTTGCTGAGCAAGGGAGCGAAGTTGTGGAGGAATCGCCGCAAAAAGCACTGTAGATGCAGACCGAAGGGCTCTCTCTTCGGGATCCGGCTCTACTCTAAAGAGTTCCCAGAGGAGCTCTATCGGTTCTTTCCGGCGGGGAAACTCCTGAACAGCCACGGGCTTATCCTCCGGAACTCCCAGACGCCGTTTAGCAAGAGCAATTGCGGTGGTTAGCCCCCCAAGGGTATCCACCAATCTCCGACGGTAGGCATCCTCTCCCGTCCAGACTCGTCCGCGGGCATACTCCCGGACTTGCTCTACGCTCAATCCACGCCGGAGAGCAACCTTCTGGAGGAAGTTCTGATATACATCGGCACCGAGCTCTCGGAAACGCTGCTTCTCACGTTCCCGATAGGGCAGAAAAGGCATCGCAAAGAGAGCATCGGGGTTGGTCAGGACCGTGTCCACTGTAAGGTCCAGTTTTTGCAGTGTCCCAGCAAAATTGGGGAGAGCAAGAATGACCCCAATAGAACCCGTTAGCGTTGCTGGATGGGAAACGATGGTATCACAGCCCATCGCAAGGTAGTACCCGCCAGAAGCAGCAACGTTACCCAAGGAAGCATATATCGGCTTCTGCCGAGCAATCCGGCGTAACTCCGTCCAAATGGCATCGGACGCCAGCACTGAACCGCCAGGACTGTCTATGCGCAGGATGATGGCGCCAACTTTCTCCTCTCGCTCAGCTTCCCGGAGAGTCTCAATAAAGTCCTCAGAGGCAATTGCAGGACCAATCAACGGATTCTCTATCTCGCGACCCGGCACAATTGCACCCATGCCATAGACCACAGCGACAGCCGGGCGTGCGGCTGCACGCTTCCGCCAGCTTTTTACAGCGTCGGAGCGAAGATAACGGGCAACGCTGAGGAGCCTTTTCCGTATGCGCAGTGTATCCTTCAGCTCCAACCGATGAGCGATAAGGTTGAGCACTTCCGTTTCATAAGCGACACTATCAATTAGGCCCCATGCCTTCAGCGAGTCCGGCCTCTGAATACCTCGGGGGAAAACCCGCTGCTGGAGGTCTTGCTCCGAGATACCTCTGCGCTCTCGTATTCGATTGAGCAGGTACTGGTAGCGCTCCTGGAGAAGCTCCCGGAGATTCTGCCGCGCTGCAGAGCTAAACGAACGCCGTGCAAGAGGCTCCCCTGCGGACTTGTATTCCTCGAACTGCTCTACGTGGTAGGAAATGCCCAGTTTTTGTAGGAAGCCGGCATAGAAAAGTGTACCGACAGCAAAGCCGTTCAGCTCCAGGTATCCCTCGCGTGGCATAAAGAGCGAATCAGCAGCAAGAGCAAGGGCATAGTCGTTCTCACCGCCAACTTCTACGTAGGCGTACACGAACTTGCCACTTCGGCGAAACTCCGAAATAGCATCCCAAAGTTCTTCCTGCATTGCCCACCCGAGAGTGCTCCCAGTAAATCGCAGGTAGAGGCCACGGATGCTTTCATCATGCTGCGCTGCGTGCAAAGCGGTCAGAGTCTCCCCGAAGGTAGCCTGTTTTGCAGTCCCGAACAGCTCCTCCCACGTAGTCTGCCGCCATTCGGGCAGGTCGCCGAGCTCCAGTATTAGCACCGAGGGCTCTTGTGCTACGCCCGCCGCGATGCGTGGAAAGCCAAAGCGCCCGAAGGGGATGTCGGTAGGCAGCAAGAGGCTAATGGTTACATACACAGCAACCAACACCGCAACGACCAGCGGAGGAACCCACCACGGAGTCCTACGCCGCTGCGGTACGGGCGAAGTCGGAAAGTCCGAGGAACCCTTGCGCGTTGGGAAGTCCGTCGTCATCACACACCAAGGGAATTGAGACCACAAGCCGTCGTGCAAAAATAGCGGCTCCGCTGGCCACGTCCTATAGGCCTGGAGTACCGCCGCAGGCTCCAATGGACTACATTCCCCGGGTGCAGACGGAAAAGTACACGTACGACCTACCCACAGAGTACATAGCACAGCACCCACTTTCTGAACGGGACCACTGCCGACTCCTGGTGGCAGACTGCCCAACTCGGAGCATCTCCCACCACATTTTTGCCGAGCTCCCCTCCCTCTTACCTCCAGGCTCTGTACTGGTGCGGAACATCACAAAAGTTGTTCACTCTCGGCTTATCTTACAAAAATCCACGGGAGGCCTGGTAGAAGTCTTTTTGCTCCGTCCACTTACGGGGTCCCTGGAAGCAGGCCTGGCAGCGTTCCCTCCAGCGGAATGGGAATGCCTTATCCGGGGGCGACGCCTTCGGGTAGGCACAGAAATCTCGGCCACAACAGCCCACCTATGCCTACATGCGCGCATCTTGGAACTGGCTTCCGGGCAGGGACAAGTACAGCTATACTGGGAGCCCAAAACATACACACTGGCAGAAATTCTGCATCACCTCGGGCATGTCCCACTCCCTCCCTACCTCCATCGTCCGGACGAACCCGAGGACCGAGAACACTATCAAACGGTCTACGCCTCCATCCCCGGCTCTGTTGCTGCCCCAACCGCCGGACTGCACTTTACTGAACGCCTCCTGCAGGAGTTGCAACAGCTCGGCATCGCCATCGTTGATGTTTGCCTGCACGTGGGACTGGACACCTTCAAACCGTTACAAGCCAGTGACATTCGCCACCATTACATGCACAGCGAGTATCTCAGTGTTTCTCGCGACGCTGTCGCTGCACTACACAGTTTCTTCCTGAACCCAGAGCGCGAATGGCTCTGTGCTGTCGGTACAACCTCAGTACGGACGGTAGAAAGCCTCTACTGGCATGGCGTTCGCCTCCTCTACCGAGAAGCCGCTGTTTGGGAAGCCCCTTTCCTAAGCCTTCCCCAGTGGGAAGCCTACCGGCTGCTCCAGAACCCCACTCCATTGCCTGCCGAGGCCCTGGCGGCTATCTTATCGTGGCTAGACCACCATGGGCTGTCCCGGGTAGAGGGAGCAACCGAGCTCTTTATCGTTCCTGGCTACCGCTACCAGGTCTGCGATGCTATCATCACGAACTTTCACCAGCCGCGCAGTACGTTGCTTCTACTTGTCGCTGCCTTCATCGGCGACTTCTGGTGCCACGTCTATACAGAGGCCCTTACTCGCGGATATCGGTTCTTGAGCTACGGAGATGCCTCACTACTGATCTGTCCCCGCCACGTTTGATATAAGCAGGCCCAGCAAGCCCCCTATCGCTTCCCTGATTATTGCTCTTCCCTCTGCTCTATAAGGACAACGGCAACAGCATGAGCTGCCGTATGGGAAAGCGACACATGAAGGCAATAGTTAGTACAGCAGCTCTTCAGTTGTCCAGCCAAACGCAGCTCGGGTTTGCCCAGACGCCCATTGACTATAGAAACATCCCGCCAGCAGAATGGCACATGCATTCCTATACCGAGCGCTTTACTGAAGGCTTCTTTTGCAGCAAAGCGGGCTGCATAGTGCAACGCCCGCTGTGAACCGAATTGTTCGCAGTAATCTCGCTCGTCCTGTGTAAAGATCCGCTGCAAAAAGCGCTCGCCATATCGTTCAAGCGCCGACTCGATTCGGCGCACCTCTACAACATCTACACCGATTCCAACAATCATTGCGAGCATGCCCCCGCTTGGCGGTACTGCCGAAGGAGTTGCAACAATGCTGGAAGAGCACGAGCAGCCGACTCGCGGACAACGATGTCGGCAACCGTGGTGAGTTCTGTTGGCTTAGGGTTGATCTCCACCACTGTAACTCCGAAAAGCTTTGCCTGCCGGACCAGTCCAGCCGCGGGATATACTTCTCCAGAGGTTCCCACCGCAAGTAAGACATCACAGTTCTCGATCGAATGCTCGGCTTCAGTAAAGACAGCCTCGGGCAGCAGTTCGCCGAACCACACAACGGAAGGGCGAACGCGCCCTCCACACGCCGGGCAAATGGGAGCAGTTTTTTCCGGCAGCAGCTCTTCCTCATACGGGAGTCCGCAATAATGGCAGTGGTTTGCCAGAATCGTTCCATGTAGCTCCAAAACTCGGCGGCTCCCTGCCCGCTGATGCAGCCGGTCAATATTTTGTGTGATAACGGTGAACTCGTCAAAATATGGCTCCATCGCTGCCAATGCCAAATGTCCAGCGTTGGGAGGGGCGGCCTCCATAAGGCGCCGCCGTTCCTGATACCATGCCCAGACACGGTCTGGATCGCGCTCGAATGCCTCCGGCGTTGCCAGCTCCTCTGGGCGGAACCGCTCCCAAAGGCCTCCGGGATCGCGAAATGTTGGTATCCCGCTTTCAGCAGACATTCCCGCGCCTGTAAACACTACAACGCGCCGGGCTTGGCATAATCGCTCCGCTGCCCGCTGAAGCCCGTCGGTAGGGTCCGCGCTCATCACCGCTTCAGACACGTCCCCCCTTCTGCGACCAAGAGCAAATCACTGGGCTGCGTCCCACGCTGAGCGAGGGTATCAGTACGCAGATACTCAAAATCCTGAGTCAAATTGTATAGCCCCAAGGCTTCCGGCTCCGCCCACATCCCAAATTCCTGTCGCAACCGCTCTAACAATTGCTCAACCGATGCTTCTGCAGGGAGCTGTAGGCGAAAAATCTGACCAGAAAACCCTCGGCAGACAAAGACTTCTACTATTGATTCTGCCATAGCAGTTGTCCAACCAGATGGCGTACAACTTTACGGAAACGCTGGAGAGAATCCTCGGACACGAAGCTCTGTGCAGCGCATACCAACTCTGGTACAATCCCTCCACGGGTTTGTCCAATACGATAAAGCTCCATACGCAACTGCGCACCTTCACGCGTGCGATGGAGCGATCCACTGAGGAAATACTCCACTCCCATCTGCAGCAGCAGCCCAAGCTCTA
>JANWXA010000128.1 GCA_025055465.1 Candidatus Kapaibacterium sp. | reverse complement strand
CTGATAGTCTTGGAGCTATTTGAAATCATGGCCCACGAAGGGCAGGAGGGCTAGATGGCGAGCATACTTGATTGCCTTTGCTATGCGGCGCTGCTGGACGGCACTGACTCCTGTAATGCGCCGGGGCAAGATTTTGCCTTCTTCGTTGATGAAGTTCTGCAGAAGGGAGAGATTCAAGTAATCTACGTATCGGCTATTGCCCAGCAGATTTGGACGCTTACGCCCTTTGCGCTTCCGAACCGTGACTGCCATAGGTTATTCCTCCTTCCCTGATGGAGTCTGTTGCCGAGGCGGGGTCTGCTTCTGTTGGCGGATTTGCTCCGTTTTCTGCAAACGGCGCTGGAAGCGTTCTACTCGCCCCGTAGTGTCTACCAGTACCTGCTTTCCAGTGAAGAAGGGGTGGCTCTTGGAATCAATCTCCAACACCAAACGATCCCGCTTCGCACACGAACGAGTTGTGAACACCGTACCGTCCGTCATAACAACTTCTATAGGCCGGTAGTATGGATGGATGCCCTTCTTCATCGTCCCTCCTTGTGAATGTCCAAAGTGTCTATCTCGCTCAGGTCATTGACGCGGACAAAGCGCTTCAGGAAACGGATGGTCCCTCTCTCGGAGCGATAGCCTTTGATAACCTGTACCATCACTGGCCCCTTGCCGCGCTGTTCGGCCTTTCGGACTTTGTCAACGAAGCTCTGCGCCTTTGCCATGAGAGATCCGAGGTTGGAAGACGTTTTTGAAAACCACGCGCAAAATTACAGCATCATCTCCAGATGCTTAGCAGCTCAAGTCCCTTGGGGGGTTGCGTAATTTTGCATGGTGCAGGAAATTGGCAAGAGGATTATGAATGCATTCACGCTATCGAACGTATCAGCGGATTTCGGATTTACCGAAGCTGAGTGGAGAGGAGGTTGTGCTACGCGGCTGGGTTGCTGACCGTACAGACAAAGGGCGGCTGCAATTCCTGCGTTTCCGGGATGGATCAGGGTTTTGTCAGTTGGTAGTCTTTCAGCCAGAGGTACCGGAGGATGTTTTTATGGTGGCTCAAACGGTAACGCAGGAGTCGTCGGTGGAGGTAAGGGGGCTAGTCCGGCGCGATGAGCGGGCCCCCGGTGGCTACGAAATACAAGTTCATGACTTGCGGATTCTTCATCGGACGCAGGGATATCCGATCGCGCCGAAGGAGCACGGTGTAGAGTTTTTGCTGGAACACAGGCATCTGTGGCTACGCTCCGCGAGGCAGCATGCTATTATGCGGGTACGAGCGGCTGTCATTCGGGCAATCTGTGATTTCCTGGATGCTAACGGCTTTGTGCGGATTGATGCCCCCATTCTGACAGCGAACGCCTGTGAGGGGACGACAACCCTGTTTGAGTTAGACTATTTCGACCTGGGCAAGGCGTACCTGTCGCAATCAGGTCAGCTCTATGCCGAGGCAGCAGCAATGGCACACGGGCGTGTTTATACACTGGGGCCCACTTTCCGGGCAGAGCGCTCAAAGACACGACGCCATTTGACCGAGTTTTGGATGGTAGAACCCGAGGCAGCCTTTTTCGAGCTGGACGACGACATGGATTTGGCCGAGGACTTGGTCGAGTACGTCGTCCAATATGTACTGCGCCATTGCGAGCAGGAGTTGCGTGCGCTGGGGCGCGACTGTTCCCAACTGGAGAAAGTAAAGCGCCCTTTCTACCGGATAAGCTATACGGAAGCCGTTGAGATCGTACGCCGCAAGGGGGCCAAGCTCCACCGAAAGCTCCCTGATGGAGGCGAGGAGATAGTAGATTTCCCCTGGGGTGAAGATTTCGGCGCTCCACAAGAAGACGCCATCATGGAGGAGTTCGAGAAACCGTGTATTATCCATCGCTATCCGGCCGCGGTGAAAGCTTTTTACATGAAGCGTGACCCAGAGAATCCTGATGTTGTGCTTGCTATGGATATGTTGGCGCCGGAAGGCGGGGGGGAAATCATCGGTGGGAGCCAACGGGAGGACGACTACGGTGCCCTGCTCCAACGCCTTCGAGAGCAGGGGCTGCCGGAAGATGCTTTCCAGTGGTATCTGGATTTACGTCGGTATGGTTCTGTCCCGCATAGCGGCTTCGGACTTGGGATAGAGCGGACTGTCAAGTGGATCACCGGCGTGCAGCATATCCGGGAGGTGATCCCGTTCCCACGGATGTTGTATCGGATTGTACCGTAAGTTAAAGTAGCGAAGCAGAGAACAGCAATGTACCTGAGGAACGCCTATCAAGAAGGCAATTTCCAGCACATTGAACGCTCTTCGGACGCGGATTCCGTTGTCTGGGACTTGCGGGACCTATACCCTGGTCCAGATTCTGAGGAGTTTCAGTCGGACCTGGCACAGTTGCCCGAGCGGGCACAAACGTTTGAGCAGCGCTGGCGCAATCGTCTGGCCGCATTGTCGGAGGAGGAGTTGGAGGAACTCCTGCGCGAATACGAGGAGCTCGTAGAAGCCAGTACACGCCTCAACAGTTACGTGCATCTTCTGTGGTCTACCGATACGGAGAACCCGCAGATAGGGGCTCTCTTCCAGCGCGTCCGTGAGCTATCCACTGCTGCGGAGCGCTCCCTTGTGTTCGTGCCTTTGGAATGGATGCATGCGCCGGAACCATTCCAGCGGTGGGCTCTGGACGCATCGCGATTGCGTCGGTGGCGCCATTGGTTGGAGCATACACTCCAATTCCGTCCGTACACATTGGAGGAAGCTGCAGAGCAGGCGCTGATCGTCAAGGACACCACCAGTCGCTTTGCCTGGATTCGCCTCTTTGATGAACTGACCAGCGGGATGGTGTACATGCTTGATGGGAAGCCTTACCGACAGCAGCAACTTCTATCCTTACTGCA
The DNA here is from genome assembly GCA_025055465.1 of Candidatus Kapaibacterium sp. Classification (GTDB taxonomy): domain Bacteria; phylum Bacteroidota; class Ignavibacteria; order Kapaibacteriales; family HRBIN21; genus HRBIN21. The sequence continues at coordinate 3,076 of JANWXA010000128.1, read as the reverse complement.
CCATCCCGAGCGGGAGCTGCGACGCCGTGCGTCGGAGGCATTTACCCGTGGGTTGCAGCAGAATTCCCGTTGGCTCACGTTCATCTTCAACACCGTCCTGGCGGACTGGCATGCCACAATGGTGCAGCTTCGAAAGTATCCAACGTGGATAGCCCCGCGGAACTTGGAGAACGAGATCAGCGACGCTGCCGTCAATGCCCTTATCCAGACGGTGGTAGAGGGGTATGAGCTGGTGGAGAGGTACTATGTGCTCAAACGCCGTCTCCTTCATTTGGAGCGGCTGCACGAATGGGATCGCTATGCACCACTTCCGGCAGACTCGTGCTCGTGGCGGTGGCACGAAGCTCAGCAGATTGTCCAGCAGGCTTACCGAGACTTCTCGCCGGAATTTGGTGGCATTGTGGAGCAGTTCTTTACCCGGAAGTGGATCCACGCGGCTGTCCGACCTGGCAAGCAAGGGGGTGCATACTCAGCGCCCACAGTGCCTTCCGCCCATCCTTATGTCTTTTTGAACTTCACAGGCACTGTGCGCGATGTCCTAACCTTAGCCCATGAACTGGGGCACGGTGTACACCAGTATCTTTCCCGTCAACAGGGTATTCTGCAAGCATCGGCGCCTCTAACTTTGGCGGAGATGGCCTCTACTTTCGGGGAAATGCTCGTGTTCCAGCGCCTGTTGCGCCAGTGCGACGACCGTCAGGCCAGGCTGTCCCTGCTGTTGAGTAAAGTGGATGACATTATTGCAACGGTCTTCCGCCAGGTGGCGATGAACCGCTTTGAGGAAGCCATCCATAGCCACCGGGCGGGGAAGGGAGAGCTGACAACGGAGGAGCTGTCTCTCTATTGGATGGAAACCCAGCAGGCAATGTTCCGCAGCAGTGTGGAGCTCACGGAGAATTACGCCCTCTGGTGGAGCTACATTCCGCACTTCCTTCACGTACCAGGCTATGTATATGCGTATGCCTTCGGGGAGCTGCTTGTGCTGGCCCTCTATGAGCAGTATCGGCATGAGGGTCCGACATTTCTCCCGCGCTACCGCGACTTGCTGGCTGCTGGGGGTTCCGACGCGCCGGAGCGTCTCCTGCAACAGTTTGGAATAGATGCCTCGCAGCCGGAGTTCTGGAAACGAGGACTTGCCGTCATCGAAGATATGATTGCCCAGGCTGAGGCATGGAGCTCATCGTAACAGTCCACCAGATGCAGCAGTATGCTGAGCAGCAGCGATGCGCTGGACGCCGTATTGCCGTTGTCCCAACCATGGGCTATTTCCATGAGGGGCACCTGAGCCTCATTCGCCGAGCGCGGCAGCTTGCCGACACCGTCATAACAACGTTGTTTGTCAACCCAACCCAGTTTGCACCTGGTGAGGATTACCAACGCTATCCAAGAGACCTGGAGCGCGATTCCCAGTTAGCGGAGCGCTCTGGTTGCGACGTCTTGTTTGCTCCAAGCTTGGATGAAGTATATCCCCAAGGCTATGCCACAACCATCACCGTGCACGGTATTACCGAAAAATTTGAGGGCGCCTTCCGCCCCGGTCATTTTCAAGGGGTGGCAACCATTGTGGCAAAGCTCTTCCTGGCAACAAAACCCCACGTAGCAGTTTTTGGACAGAAGGATTGGCAGCAGACGTTGGTCGTACGGCAGTTGGTACGGGATCTGAATTTCGCTATAGAAATCGTTGTGGCTCCGACAGTGCGCGAGCCCGATGGACTGGCGATGAGCTCCCGGAACGTGTATCTGTCACCAGGGGAGCGGCAGAAGGCAACCGTGCTGTACCGGGCGTTGCAGCGGGCTCATTGCCTTGTGAAACAGGGCGAACGGCGCCGCTTAGTACTGGTTCATGCAATGGAAGCAGAGTTGCGCCAGGTCCCGGAACTGTCCATAGATTATGCCGCTGCTGCTGAGGCTATGACTCTGGAGGAACCGGAGGAGTTCACAGCGGGGCAGACGGTCGTTCTGCTGGTTGCAGCTCGCATAGGCGCAACGCGCCTTATTGACAACGACCTTGTGCAAGTTCCATCCTCTGAGGACGCGTGTGCCTGAACGCATCGCTCTCTTCCCGCTGGAAGTTGTGCTTCTGCCCGGCGAGGTCCTTCCATTGCATATCTTCGAGCCGTGCTATAGGCTTTTGATCCACCGGGTCATGCGGGGTAGCGAGCGAATGGGCATCAACCTGCTCCTGGAAGGGCGCTTTCACGCAATAGGCTGCCTTGCTTCGATAGAGCAAGTCCTGCGTCGGTACCAGGATGGGCGCATGGACGTTACGGTTTCGGGGCTTCGGCGCTATCGGGCGCGTACCGTTGATGAGGTCAGCCAACCGTACTGGGTTGCCGAAGTGGAGTGGGTGGAAGACGAGGCCAATGCTCCTGATCCCGATCTCCGCCAGGCGTGCGAGCAGTTGTATGAGCGCCTGCTCCTCATTATCCGTGGGCATGCCCCAGAGATACGAGAGCTTATCCAGGAGGCGCGTCGCGTGGAGTCCCTCTCCTTCTACTTGGGCAAACAAGTCGGATTGGACCTCCTGCAGCGACAACACCTCTTGGAGACGTGCTCAGAAGGCCAGCGGCTCCAATGGCTGCAGCAACACCTGCAGACCATCATTCCCCGCCTTCAGGAGATGGAAGCCTTTGCCCGGCGTATCCGGAGCAACGGACACTTTCCCTGAAAAAACCCATACGACAGAGCCATTGGCCTTCGTCTTTGCAGTAAGTCTGAACCGGAAGCAGTCTGTGACATGAGGCGAGAAATTCTCGTTTCCGAACTCCTGAGTGAGATCCGCGTTGCCGTACTGGAAGACGGCAAATTGACGGAGCTCTGGATAGATGTACCCGAGCGAGAGCGGTTAGTGGGGGCGATCTATCTGGCGCGAGTCAAACGCATTGTGCAAGGTATCAACGCTGCCTTTGTGGACATTGGCTTGGAGCAGGATGGTTTTCTGCATTTTTCCGATGTGGTCGAATCCATAGAGGAGCCGAAAGGTAGTGCAGGAGAGTCTGAGGAATCCCGTGTTGAATCCCCGGCTGCGCCTGTTCAGCAGAAAGTGCGCCCGGCAAAGGCTGATGGAAAGCCCCGA
>JANWXA010000127.1 GCA_025055465.1 Candidatus Kapaibacterium sp. | reverse complement strand
ACTGTGGGATTGAAACCTGCGGTATGGCGTTGAGTGAAAAGGGGACGACGGTGAGTTCAAATCGCACCACTGTGGGATTGAAACATGTCGCATATCACTGATTGGCATTATCAGGGGATTGTTCAAATCGCACCACTGTGGGATTGAAACCTGTGTATTCACCACGGGGAATCCCTTGTGTGCTATGACCCGTCGCCCGACCTCCGAGTGGATGAGGGTCTCCCCCTGACTACGGTCGGGTAGCTCCAGCAGCGCGGCTACTTCGTGGTGGACGACCGATGCCCGACCCTGCCCTGCTGCAATTACGAGGAGTTCACCGACGCTACGATATGTTCCTTCTCCGAGCTGGTCGCCCTTACGCAGCCCTCATTATGCCTGAAGCTGTTGTCCCCCGTCCTCCCCACTCGCCTCCTGTCCACGGCACGGCCTTGAGAAACAGGATGGCAGCAAACTTTTACTGCTACGCGAACCCAGCGACTCCCTTGATACCAGCCCTGGTCTCTCGCATGTACAACAAGCTTGCTTCCGGATACGTAGACCCCACTGAGTTTGCCGCGGACCCTCGCAACATAGGGCTTCTGAAGCTCCCCCAGGAGTGGACACACGTGCTCCATGCCATAGACTTCGAGAAGGTAACGCAGCGGAGAGACGCCTGATAAACGAGTTGTACCTATCGGAGCTCCCATCCGAGCTGCTGTTGCCCCTCCCTTCGCAGGCGTACGCTCATCGGACCCTGATTGGCTTCTCCATCCTGGTACAGGACCCTCTGGAGCTCCTCCGCTACCTTTTCCGCAATCACATCCATACCTATCCGCCTGACCACGCTGTGGTGGTGGGACGCCACACATCCGTTCTGGTTCTTGTACAGGCACCATCTTCTCCTACGCACACACCATCGCCTGACTGACTCCAACGCGCGCCATATCATAAGCCGGATTGGCAAGCTCCGGACCGTTCGGTGAGGGCTTTCGGGAAGATAACTGAAGCAGCTCTGCCGGTGTACCGCGAGAACTCGCTGTCCACTTCGAGCAGACACCACGCTCAGCAGAGCAGTAGGAACACCGTCAGAAGGTGCATAGGCCGAGGGCTACTGCCTACAACCACGAGGTGCGGTGCCGGGAGCCCTTCCGGGACTGGCCATCTATGGGAGCAGAACGAGCTTACGACAGCGCGTGCCATGCGGCGAAGACAGACAGAGGAGGTAAACACCCGCTGGATACCCCTCCAAGGCAAAGGTCTGCTGGCCTGTCAGCGCAACGCCGTCGAAGAGCAGCGCTATCTCTGCCCCATCATATCGGTAAAGCTTCAGTGTTGCCCGATGTGCACTTGCAAAGGAGACCCTGAGTTCGGTTTTTCGCCCCTGCGAGACGATGTCCAGGCGTGGGGCGTCCGCTACGGGGATCTCTACGCCAGTCTCCGTGACAGTGACCACGCGCGAGATGTTCCGAAGGCAGCCAAGACTGTCCCGGGTAGAGAGCGTTACACGATAGCTCCCCGCTTCTCGGTACACATGGGTAATGGGGGCCGTTTCGCGTGCTGGAATCCAGCCGGAGGAAGAGCCGTCGCCGAAATCGAACAGGTAGCTTTCGACGCCGTTACCCGGCGAGGCAACAGTCGTGTGGACGAGCACAAGGGTATCGTGCACGAGCTGGTGGCGGAAGTCGGGCACATGGGTCAGCACGGCCACACTGTCACGCTCGTAGTCAACCACAAGTGTGCCGTACTGGAAGCATCGCTTATAGCGCCACGGTGCAAGACCGAGCGTGTCCGGACCTTCAACAGGCGTTCCCAGACGCGAAGGCCAGCGGATAAAGCGGAATATGCTATCGCCAATGGTCGGGGAGGATGGGTCCTGCGGGTTCCACCGCAGGTTCAGATAGGGCCAGTATGCGACATAGACGGCAGCGTGCTGTCCGGAGTCGCGAACAAGCAAGATTGTTGAGGCCACCAGGTCGTACATTCGCCGCAGGGAATCTGCATACTCGTAGCCCCTGGGACCGCGCCCGCCGTAATGCGATTTCTCGTAGTTCCACAGGAGCACCAATTTCCCCCGCTCGAGTGCACGGCGCAAGCCGACGAGGGCTTGCCGCAGGTATGAGGGATGGGCATAGCGGTGGTAAGCAGGGGCATGGCAGTTCGAGAGGGGCAACTCGCTGGCAATCCCATCAATGGCGTGCCACGGGATTGGCGCCTCTGGATCGGTCCATGAAATCAGAGAGCCGCCAAGATTGATGAACACGGGAACCCCCTCACGTTCCCCATGGATTTTGATGCGCTCCAAGTAGGGGACGATGAGGCCATTCCAGATCGAGTCGCGGAGACGTCGTTGCCCCAGCTCGGACGGGGCCAGAAAGGGCATCCAGCCGCTGGAGGGGTGCGGTACGTTGTCGAGAGCAAGGTAATCACCATGGCGCCTTGCCTTCTGGACAAGAAGGCGCGCCACTGTGTCCCGCGTCGCCGAGTCTGTCAACCTCATAATGGTGACTGAATCGCCACAGGTTCCTCCCCATGCGTATCTGGCCGACCCCAGGCGGCATCCCGGAATCGAGCAGGTAGCGTCCAGCTCCTGGAATGTTAGGTACGCATCGGGATAGTAGCAGGAATTCGAGCGATCGAGAGCCGCTAATGCTGACAGGGAAACCCCGACAACAGTGCGAGCATAGCCCCGGCAGTCTCTCGCATGTCCCACAAGCATCGCATACCGTTCGTGTACCGGCAACTGGCAGAACGCGGACGCGCTACAGGCAGGGGTCGCGACACAGTCGTATCCGTTATACCCTGCCCCCGTACGGATTTGGATGCCGTAGACCACCGGCGTGCAGTGATACGATTCGCTTGTGTCGTGCGTACTGGATGCGTAGCACCAGTACGGAGAGTTCCGCTCCGTCGTAGTACTGGAATGTAGCACCTCATAGGGCACTCTTGCAAGCCACCCCTGCCCGATGAGATGCGGCCCCCAGAGGAAAACCCCACACCACCATAGAGCCATCCAGACAATCACCCGACCCCGAACGGTCCCCGCTACTGCTGACATAGCTGGGCCCACAGGCTATTGAGACTGAACCATGAAAACGTGCCTTGCCCACTTGCATTGTGGACCGGCCGAGCTACCCAGGAGTTGGGTGCACTGTCCTCGGGCAGTGGAAATGCCCTGTGTTCAGGCAGGGAACAATGGATCTACGCTATCGAATCGCCTGACCTTCAGACACGGACTGCGTGCCATAGAGCCTTTCGGGAGCTACTGTCGCGTTAGCCACGGGATGCAATTCACGTCTCGCCCTGTGTACACGGCTGCGGCGATTCCCGTTGCTTCAGTAACTTGCGTGGAGAGCCTTAGCGTCAAGGTACGATTGAACAGCAAGATGTCCTTGGAAGCGCCACTTGTTTTGAGCAGCCCGCTTGGAGTTTCGCATGCAGCGGTGCTACCAACGCTGATGGATCAGTTGGGATAATGGGGCAAAGACATGTCTTGGCGTGGGCAGATCATCTTTGCCGACAATCTGGATGTACTTCGCTCAATTGAAGGCGGAAGCATAGACCTGATCTACATTGACCCCCCGTTCAACACTGGCGGGAAACAGTGGCGTCGGCGGCTTCGCGCTGAGTCCGATCCCAACGGTGATCGCGTCGGTTTCGCTGGCCGGCGCTACCGGACGACGGTACTTGGGAGCTTGGCATACGAGGACGCATTCGACAACTATCTTGCCTTCCTCCAACCGCGCTTGGAAGAAGCGCACCGGATTTTGGCCCCGCACGGCTCCCTCTACTTGCACATTGATTACCGCGAGGCGCACTATGTCAAGATCATGCTTGACCGCATCTTTGGCCGTACGGCGTTCATCAACGAAATCATTTGGGCGTACGATTACGGCGGTCGGTCCCGGCGACGGTGGCCTGCGAAACATGACACCATCTTCTTTTACGCCAAGGACCCCGAGCGATACTTTTTCGATGCTGATGCCGTCGAGCGCATCCCCTACATGGCCCCTACCCTGGTTGGCCCGCGGAAGGCTTCCCGTGGTAAACTTCCCACCGATGTTTGGTGGCATACAATCGTGCCGACGAACAGCCATGAAAAGACAGGATACCCCACCCAGAAGCCGCTGGGCATACTCCGGCGTATCATCCAAGCATCTTCACGCCCCGGTGACTTAGTGCTTGACTTCTTCGCGGGGAGCGGTACAACGGGGATCGCTGCGTGGGAGCTGGGCCGCCGGTTTATCCTCGTTGACAACAACCCCAATGCACTGGCGATAATGGCCCAACGTTTCGCGCATATCCCCGACGTTGAGTGGATAAACTTCGACCCCAGCCCCTACCGACCGCCCCACGCAACTCCAGTCCGCCGCCATCCATTGCGCTCCTGGAGTGAGTGACGTTCCCGCTTACACTGCGCTCGTCGAGCCCGTGTGCAAACTTTGCAGGGCATTCTGTCCACCGTGAGGGAATCCGACCGGCAGCAGCAGCTACGCCCACCATCGGGGATTCCCTGCATCGGAAGGGGGTCCGCAAGGTCCAGCGCTACAGCTCTCGGGAGGCTGAATGCGGGCACGGTTTTCCCTAATTTTGGTTTGATGCACCTTTGGTCCTGACGGTGATGGAAAACATCGCAGGAGTACTGGCTATCAGTGCGGTCGCCTACGCTATTGGCGGTTTCCCAACGGGTCTCCTGGTGGGGCGACTCCTGTTCGGCGTGGACATCCGGAAGCACGGTAGCGGCAACATCGGCAGTACAAACGTACTGCGGACCTTAGGGTGGCAATGGGGATTGATTGTCCAGGTCGTGGACATCCTCAAAGGGGTGATGGCCGTGACACTTATTCCAGCACTTCTGGCACCGACCGGAGCAGGGGGATGGGAGATAACACATGTCCGCATAGCAGCGGGCGTTGCAGCAGTGACAGGCCACTGTTGGCCCATCTGGACGGGTTTCCGGGGAGGAAAAGGCGTCAATACTGCAGCGGGAGTCCTGGCCGTCCTGGCACCGGTAGAGCTGCTGCTTGGATTGGGTGGCTTTGCACTCGCGCTCTTGATGTCGGGCTACGTATCACTGGGTTCTCTGACCGCCGCAGTGCTCGTCCCGCTTGCCATTGCAATCCGTCTGGGGTGGGTACCGGCAGCAGCATCACCTTTGTTCTGGGGAACAACTCTAATTGCCCTCCTCGTCATCATACGTCACCGAGACAACATCATCCGGCTGCTCAAGGGCACGGAGCATCGTTTTCATAGCGTCTGGTTGCTCGGGCGCCTGCGGCAGCAAGTGCGCCGGGGGGTACAGTGATGAGGATTGTCATCCTTGGGGCAGGCAGTTGGGGCACGGCTCTGGGCATTTGGTTGACCCAACAGGGGCATCAGGTCCTTCTGTGGGTGCGCTCCTGTGAGCTGGCTCGCTCCATCGAAGTCGAGCGGCACAACCCGCGCTTCCCTTCTTACGCTCGTCTCCCAGATGGCTTACATGCAACGACTGACCCAGCCGTTACCCGCTCTGCTGACCTCATCATTCTTGCGATTCCGACGCAGTACATTCGCCAGACACTTCAGGAGCACAACTTCTCCTTCCCCGTTCCCATCGTCAATGTTGCCAAGGGGATTGAGCAGGGGACGTTGTTGCGGATCTCCCAGCTCCTGCAAGATGTCGCAGGGATTGAACCCGAGCAGTATGCGGTGCTGAGCGGCCCCAGCCACGCCGAGGAAGTTGCTCAGGCCCTGCCCACAGCAGTTGTCGCGGCTTCCTATTCAGCAGACCTTGCACGGCAGGTGCAGCGTGTGTTTAACGGCCCGAGATTCCGCGTCTATACCTCCCACGACACCGTAGGGGTGGAATTAGGAGGAGCGCTCAAAAACATTATCGCCGTGGCCGCAGGCATTGTTGATGGATTAGGATTGGGCGATAATGCAAAAGCGGCACTGCTGACCCGTGGTCTGGCAGAGATCCAGCGCTTGGGTGTTGCCTGTGGCGCAGAGCCTCAGACGTTTACAGGACTGTCAGGGCTCGGG
>JANWXA010000126.1 GCA_025055465.1 Candidatus Kapaibacterium sp. | reverse complement strand
GCCCCGTACTGGCTATGCCAATCTGCCCGAAGCCCGGCCACTACTGTGAGGCCGGAACGGGGGTAGAGCGTCGCCTCCAAGAAAGCTCCAGGGACGAGCTCGCGTCGCTTCCACGCTGTATCGGCGAACCGCTCGTCGTAGGAGTCCACCAGCAGGTTCGCTCCGTAGCGCAGGCGCGTCCCATCCTCCCACTCGCTCACGAAGAGTGTGGCGAACGTTCCCATGAACTGCGTGCCCTCGTACGGGTAGCGCCCCAGCGTGGCCTGCAATCGCTGCCCCGCAAGCGCCGCCCGCACCCCGAACTGGGTGATGTCGGAGAGCCTCTGGGTGCTCTTGCCCACAAGCTCACCTCGACGCCCGAGGATGTGGAGCAGATACTTCTGCTCCGGAGCCGCTGTCCGGAGCGTGCCGCCGTGGCGCTCATCCACCACCGCCTTCGCGAGGATCTGCAGCTCGGGCTCCTCCGGATGCAGCAACCACACCATGCCACCGAGCTGCCGTACCAACGGCATGTCAACGAAGCCATCCCGGTTGGCATCCTGCTCCCATCCCGACCACCGGCCGTTGAGGAAGCCCATGCCCTGCCATGAACGCGAAAGCACCCGGGCCGACGCCAGGTTCAGCTCCAGCCGTCCGGCAGAACTGGCAAACAGGTTGGCGAAGAGTGGGGGGCTATCGAACGGCTTGCGGTAGTCAACGCAGATCGTCCCAGTGAGCCCCTCGTAGCCATCCACAACAGACGTCGCTCCCTTGGAGATGGCAATCCCCTGCAGGAAAGGCCCCGGGATGTACTCCCACAGGAACGGGAGCGAAAGCCCCCGGAAGAGTGGCACCGCCTCCACGAGCGTCTGCACGTACGCCCCGCTCAGCCCCAGCATCTGAATCTGCCGCAGCCCCGTCAGCGGGTCGGAGAAGGTGGCCTCCACCGTCGGGCTTTTCTCGAAGGACTCCGCCAGTGTACAACAGGCGGATTGCTCCAGTTGCCGAATGCTGATGAGCTCCGTCTTCACCGGTGCTGGAGCAATCGTCGGGGCTGCAGCCTCAACCGTGACTTCCCCGACCTCGTAGTCCGCTCTCAACACGATGACCAGCGGCCCCGTCACCCCGGCAGGCAGGACGGTATCCCGGCTGCGGTACCCAACGGAGCCCACCCGCAGGGTGTCCACGCCATCCGGGCGCGGGAGGCGGAAGTGACCGTCGGAGTGCGTCAACACCCCAATCTCGCTCCGTACCCATTGCACGCGGGCCCCAGGCAGCGGGCGGCGGGTTCCATCGGGCTCTTCGCCGTAGACGATCCCTTCTATATGCTGCTGCGCAGCGAGCGATGATGCTGCAAGTACAATCAAGCAGATGCCCATGATGCAGAACATCCGTATTTCCTCCGCAATTGGTGTGACATTTTTTTCTGGCACTGGCGTCGAATACCAGCACAGTACCTATCGCCGGGCGGTTCGCGCTTGCCACACAGAGGCAACGCGCTGCCCTTCAGTCCACCATTGCGAGAGTTCTCAACAGCGGAAAATGCAGAGGAATGAAGGATTGGGTGAACAGTACTGCTTCGGGCTTGCCGACAACGCTCCACCTCCCCTACTCTGCCGAGCATCAAGAAGCGTTACCAGTACCCTGCCACTAATCGGTTGCAGCAGCTTGTGTGTTTCCTTGAGCAGCACCCCATAGGGAACCAAATCGGCGAAGCTCTCGTAGCAATGCCCCTGATGGCAACAAGACTGCATCCCCTCGGAGACAGCCTCATCATGGCCATCATCCCCCGGAGAGGAGCAACACTGAGCTTCTACTTCGGGGTGCACCACTTCGGCGCACTGTACTCCAGTAATGCAAGGTTCGGTTAAGCACACCCGCGAACAGAGAAGGATCGGTAACACCCCCATAACCGTGCTGTAAAGCAACAACACGGCAACTCCAAGTACACGCCCACTGCTTCGGTTTAGCCATGCCATGGCAAAGCAAGGCGACGATGGCGGCAATAGCATATTGTGCGCTCTACCAGTACGTATGAAGACGGCGGTGCTCTATCATCACCCCAGCCTCTGCCCCATTCGGCGCTGCCGCGCGCCTCCTTGAAGCCCTGGTAGCTTGCAGACACGAACTTTGTATTTTTGCTGACCGTCTGGTCAGTCAAATAATTTGGCTATCGGCCCATGGATGCAGAGGCTCTTCGAGTTGCCAAGCAGGTTTTTCGTGAGAACAAGGCCTTCACCCTGGTGACGCAGGGCTCTGACGGTATATGGGCTGGCAAGGCCTACTTCGGCGAGCAGGACGGCTACCTCTACGTCGCCCTGGAGCAGGGCCGGAACTACCGAAACGTCATGGAGAACCCGCGTGTCTTCTTCGTGATTGAGCGCGGTGTTCCCGACCGTTTCATCCAGGGCGAAGGAATTGCCGAACCGTTAGGCCTGATCGCAGAACGGCCTGAAGGCAGCATCATCTTCCGCAAGGCGTTGGAGTTGGTGCTCTTCGCGAAGCTCATCCCCGGGGTGACGCTCTTTCGGATCCGCCCCACACGGCTCTTCGTATCGGACTTCACCCAGGAGTGGAAGCCTCGGGCTGCCGTAGAAGTCACCGATACCGTCCTGGAGCACTTCCGCACCCAGCTTCGGGACAAACCCACAAAGGCATCCCTGTTCTGGAAGGCCGTCCGCCCGTTCTCGTTCACAGCAACTCTGGCTCCGGTCCTTCTCGGCTCGCTCGTTGCGCCGGTTCTCCACTGGGGCCTCTTCCTGCTGACACTCCTTGGAACGCTCCTGGCGCACGCTGGTGTCAATGTTATCAGCGACTACATGGACTGGCGGCGCGGCGCGGATACCTGGAAGGTGCTCGGTTCCAGCCGCGTCCTGGTAGACGGTCTAATGAACCCACGGACACACCTGCGGTTCGGGATTGTTCTAATCGTAGCGGCTGCAATTGTCGGTGCAGCCTTGGTATCTCTCAGCGGTCCGGCCATCTGGTACTTGATGGCGGCGGGGGCTGCTCTCGGCATCTTCTACACCGTACCGCCGATTGGACTCAAGTACCGCGCACTCGGCGACATCGCCGTCTTCCTGGCCTTTGGCCCTTTGATGGCGCTGGGTGCCTACTACGTGCAGACCTCGCAGTTGGATTGGCTCCCCGTGTGGCTCTCCATCCCCATTGGCCTGCTGACGATTGGCATCCTCCACGGCAACAACTACCGCGACATTGCCGAGGACCGAGCGGCCGGATACCACACGGTAGCGAGCCTCTTAGGGCCACGAGGTTCAGCATACTACTATGTCGTCCTCATAGCGGGGGCGTACACGTCCCTTGCGCTCTTCGTTGCCCTGCAGTGGCTCCCGGTATGGTCGTTGGCGGCGATCCTGACCCTGCCTGTTGCGTGGCGTAACATTCAGGTGGCTTTCAACCATGCCCGAGTCGCTTTTAGCTTTTTAGACCTGCTGACAGCTCAGCTCCATCTACTGTTCTCGTTAGCCGTCGTAGCGGGGCTGATCCTCCAGCGATTCGTGCCAGTGACGTGGTAGCCCAATGCCTCACATCTCCTTCGCTGGCTTCCCGTTTGGCGGGCTTGTCTTAGCAGGAGCCTGGTGGTTCGTGCTCTTCTCCCCTTGGACGGCGCCACGCAGCTCCTTCTGGTTGGGCATGACGATGGCCACGGGGACATTGCTCGGCTACAGCGCGTGGATCCTTCGCCGAGAGTGGCGCCCCCTCTTCCGGATAGAGGCCCGATGGATTGCCCTGGGGATTGGGTCAGCCCTCGCACTCTACGGCCTCTTCTGGGTGGGCCACACACTGATGGTTGCCCTCTTCCCTGGAGCGAGCGCTTTCGTCAACGCTGTCTATACCCGGCGTGCCGAAGCCCCTGCCTGGCTCATTGCCCTCCTGCTGGCAGTGTGGATTGGGCCGGCAGAGGAGGTCTTCTGGCGCGGCATCCTCCAGCGCTACCTACAGATGCGGCTCCAGCCCATCTGGGGACTGCTGGTCGCCACGGTACTCTATGCGCTCGTGCACATCTGGTCGGGGAACCCGCCGCTCCTCTTGGCTGCCTTCGCTGCCGGGATGGCCTGGGGTGCGCTCTTCCTCTGGACGGGCTCGCTCATCCCAGGCATCGTCTCCCATGCCCTCTGGGATGTGCTCATGTTTGTCGTACTGCCACTACAGTAACGATGCGTGCCGTTGTCCTCCGGACCCATGGTGAACCGCACGAAGCCCTTGCCTACCGCGTAGACGTACCCGAACCCACACCAGCCAACGACGAAGTAATCTTACGGGTCCGGGCAACCTCGCTGAACCGAGTAGATACAGTCCTCCGCCGCGGCTACCCTGGACTAACACTGCAGCTTCCACATATCCTCGGTGGCGATATCGTCGGGGACGTCGTCGTCCGCGGTGAGGGCGTGCAGTCGCTGCGGGAAGGGACCCGTGTGATTGTCTACCCGATTGTGTGGTGTGGTACCTGTTCCCTCTGCCGCAAGGGGCTCGAGCACCTCTGCCTCCGGTGGCAGTACTTCGGGATGCATCGGCCTGGCGGCTGTGCTGAATACGTCGCCGTCCCCGAGCGTTGCTGCATCCCGATTCCCGAGCATCTGTCGGACGCAGAGGTTGCATGTCTCGGCGTTGCCGGTCTGACGGCCTACCACGCCATAGAGGCGGCCGCAATTGGCGAAGGGAGCACGGTGCTCGTATGGGGAGCGACCGGAGGCATGGGCACCTTCCTGCTCCAACTGGCCCGGCATCGGGGAGCCTATGTTATTGGCACCACCCGCAGAACAGAGCAGGCCGAGCTCCTTCACTCCTGGGGAGCCGATTGGGTCCTGCCGACCCATCCGCCAGAGGCTGTCCTGCAGGCCGTCCAGGAGCGCTTTCCTGAGGGCATTGACGCAGTCATAGACTACGTCGGCCCGGCCACCTTCCCTATCAGCTTCGCACTCCTACGCAAGGGTGGTCGCCTCATCTTCTGTGGGATCCTCACCGGTCGGGAGACCACACTGAGCATCCACCAGACCTACTTACGACACGTCAGCCTACACGGCATCTACCTGGGGACCCGTGCTGAGTTGCAGGCGCTCATCGGGCTGGTGACCGACGGTATAGTGCGTCCCTACGTTGCAGGCGTCCACCCGCTTTCGGAAGCACCACTGCTGCATCAGCGGATGGAAGCGGGGGCAATTGTAGGCAAGACAGTGATGGTGCCGTGAGGCGGTTTCCATCCCCGTCCCTGCGGCTCCGTACAAGGCTGTACCGCGCCACCACTGAGTCCGCCGTTCGTTGGTCTGAAACGGCCGTTCATTGCGCGAAAACCACCGTTTGTAAAATTTCGCCTCCCATCCCTTGACATGTTGGGACAGATACCATAATTTTGTACTCAGCCAATAATCCTGTCGCTCGCCTCGGGAGTAAAAGGGCAGGGTTGTTTGCTAAGGTAGCGCTATCCCCTACAGGTATAGAAGGAGCCTCTACTGGCACTGCTCCGAGCAATACAGGAAGAGCGATCCCGAAAAGGCGAGAGCACGGGGGAGCTCCTACAACGGTCCCGACCTAAGAAGACTATCCAACGGATGATAGCCGTACCGGACCCTCTTCTCTTCCGGGGTCAACCGCCCATGGGCTCACCCCTTTATCGTCTCGACCACAGACTGAGGCAGATGCCTCTTTGGAGTATGTTCCACAAATGTTGGAGGTCCCTAATGACGAAGGGACATCGTTGGACCCACGGACAGCATCATTCTGACCCGCTTCACGACTCGAAGTGCCTGCTCCGGAGACAGCCAGTACGTTCACTCCGGGCCCTGGTGTGGGGAGCCGTGCTCACTCTCCTGCCATCCCTGCTGCCAGTCACGACCATTGCTCAGCAGGACTGCCTGACCTTTGACGCCACCGGCGTGAATCACTGTGCACAATGGTTCATGTCGGTCTCGCACTGCAACTGGATCGCGACCCCACCTGCGGGGCATCCATCGCCAGCAATGCAGTTCATAGATGATGCAGGAGGCCCCTCTATAGCAACGAATGCAACACCGTTCTT
>JANWXA010000125.1 GCA_025055465.1 Candidatus Kapaibacterium sp. | reverse complement strand
TAGACTTTATCCCTCGCAGTCCCTGGACCGTGGGAGTAGGACTGACCGCCACGGGAAAGAAGGGTACTCCAGTGGAAGCACTGATGCCCTATGTAATGCTTGGCTATGAGCTGAATTTTCTCCGGTGGTAAGTGCCCGCGGCATCGAATATTCTTTTGGCATAGTTGTTGCCCCTACGTGATGATAATGTTGGCGCATAGTAGCCAGAGTGAAACAAAAAGAATCTTTGTTGCAGTACTTGCGCCGTTACGGCGAGGGTTTTTTATGACGTGTGTGCTGCAGCGGCAGCCAGAAGGTCGACAATAGTTGTGTTCAGGTGTATAGCTCACGTCAATAGCGTGTACGTTATTTGTCAAGATATTACACTTCTGCTCCGTGTAATGCAGAGGGCAGGAGAAAGTAAGGTAAGATAGGTGTGAGTTGCGGATTGGTCACAAAGTAAACTTGCCAACTGGTACGAGTGGGGTGTGGCGCGACGGTGTAGGCCAGCAGGGGGTTCCCCTTGGGAGATGGGCGATAGTATATCCGAACCCTGTAGAGGGGATTCTCACGATTTTGCTCACCGAGAGGGCAACGGTAACTGTTTTCTCGGTTGAGGGCAAGGCAGTGTATACTTCCTCTATTGAGGAGCGTGCGACAGTTGATATGGGAGGATTACCAGCAGGCGTATATGCTTTGCACATCTGCTATTGCCGAGGGCATCAGGAGACAGGGAAAGTAACGAAGAGATGATGGAGCGCTTGTCAGAATCATCAGGGACAGGTCCAAATGTATGATAAGGAATATTATGTAAACTTGATTCTCAGTCTTTCCACACCTCCCTTCCTTACAGCCGCAACAATAGCCACCGTGTATAGGGAGGCTCAACAAGCTGCAAGAGATAGACCACAGCACGATATGGGACGCAAAGCAGTTGCTCAAGAGATCCAAATCTTATGAGACGCCCATCCATTGTATGGAGGCGATACTGCGGCGCGCCGCGGACCCCAAGGACATGCACTGGGAAACACGGTTCGTTCAGAAGAAGGGCGCGCTTCGGATAGGTCCCGCTCTCCCCTTCATAGCCAGCATGGCTTGGGATAAGGTAGCGGCTTCCCACGGCATCAAGATCAAAACCGCTGAGTGTCGGATCCCACAGGGGATGAGAGGGACGCTGGAGCAGCCACCACGATAAGTCCGCTATGCGGATATAGCGGATGCTATCTATGTTGAGAGCAGCCAGATCGAACCAATCTCCGCCACTGTATGCTGGCTCGAGGAGATCGGGGGCATTACCATTTGTGGGCGTTACCCCTGCACACCCCTGGAGAGTGAGTGAATCCCAGGGAAAGCCCCTCCAGGTTACTCCATCGGGGCTAACGCTGACGAGTGCTGGCTCTGCAAAGAGCCTGCCTGAGAGGGTTACGAAACTGTTCTCGAAGATGACAAAATCAACCCCGGGTCCGTTGACCACTATCTTGTTGTGGAATCCCACTACGATCTCGCCCCCCATTCCTAAAGAGACAATTTGAAAGGGGCTAGCCGATGGGTTGTCGAGGCGGGCAGAGGTGTCCGGGGGCCCGAAAATGTTACGCGGAAAATACGCGCTGTCCTGTCCAAAATTTTGCCCTGCTCCAGGGCGAAAGATAATAACGGTGTCTATCCATCCTTTTTCCCATTGCTGGGCAGCACAGTAGAGGACTATGAACAGCGTTATACCCACATGTCTCATCTTAGTAGTTTTGTAATGCTGAGTGTGCCATTGCGTAGAGGGCAAAGCCTGCGATGGGTATGTGGGGTCGAGTTACATCAGGGAAACGTGGATTCATAATCGCTGTGCTCATCTTTACAGCAGCCCTGACTCGCCTTCTTCCACATCCTCCCAATTTCACGCCGATTACGGCTATGGCTCTTCTTGGAGGTGCAACGCTGCCGCTGTCCTGGGCATATCTCATTGTTTTTGGTGCCATGATAGTAAGCGATGTAATGCTCGGTATTCTGGCTGCTGACTGGACAATCACGTTACACCCCACTCTACCTGCTGTGTACGGGAGCTTTGCTCTTACTACCCTCCTTTCTCATCTATTCCTACGCCGGCATCTGCGAGTCCTCCGGCTAGCTGGAGTCACTCTGGCTGCTTCTTTGCTTTTTTTTGCTGTAACCAACTTCACGGTATGGCTGCTGGGCACTCTCTACCCAAAGACTTGGGCAGGTCTCCTTGCTTGTTATGTTGCTGCCCTGCCCTTCTTTCGCAAT
The DNA here is from genome assembly GCA_025055465.1 of Candidatus Kapaibacterium sp. GTDB lineage: Bacteria > Bacteroidota > Ignavibacteria > Kapaibacteriales > HRBIN21 > HRBIN21. The sequence goes on along the minus strand of JANWXA010000125.1, from coordinate 3,837 downwards.
AGTCTCTTGGGCGACTATCTGTACACGGCGGTTCTATTCGGAGCATATGGCCTAATTGGGCACTTATTGGGCTATTCTCTTCAAGGAGAGAAAGCGAAAGAAATCCCATAGTTTCAGTTTTGGCCCGAAGGCTGCGCGCGGTTGGTCAAGAAACGCACGAACACCGCAAGGCCCTTGAGCGCTCCCGTTAGAAGCGTCGTGACTTCTTCCAGTGGTGGCATGATCCGGCGATAAACACGTTCTTCGACACTATGAAGGTGCTCTGCCATTGTCCGCAAGAGGCTGGCGAAGCGTTGCATAGAAGCCAGGCCGGGCTCTGTTTCGCGAAGAGTTCTATCCAGCCGTTGGGCAGCAGCACCCCAGGCTTCGATGGCCGGTAGAAGGGATCGGCGGAGTTCTGCCAAGAGGCGTATGAATTCACCAATACCGTTCTCTACTATCTGGAGGGTTCTGCGCAGCCGCAGTACAATTCCAATGATGGCAACCCCTACTCCTATCCCGATGAGGAGGACGAAGCCAAGCAGGAACTGGAGCCACGTTTCCATTATCTCCACGGTTCTTATGAATCTTGCTGCGTTGGTTCATCTGCGGAAGGCGAGGAGCTGGACGATCCCATCTCGCTTCGAAAGGCTTCCGCACCAGCCCGGGCAGCCTCGCGAACTCGTTCAGTGACGGAGGTAATACGGCTGCGTGCTTCTTGAAGAGTGCGCTCTGCATCTTTGATGAGAGCATCAGCTTGCTCCTGAGCCGTTTGTACAATTGTTTGAGCACGTTGTCGCGCCTCGTTCAGCGTTTCCGCAACCTCTTCGCCTGCATGCTCAAACAGTTCTCGGGCTTTCGTGTAAATTTCCTCTGAGCGGCGGCGAATATCCGAGCGAAGTTCGCGTCCGCTCTTCGGTGCCAGAAGGAGTGCTGTAATTGCTCCAACAATCGATCCCAGCAGAACGCCGGTAAGAAAGCCTCGTATGTATCCGCCTTCCCGCTCGCTCATCCTTCCTGGTCTACCGTTCGTGGAACATGTCGGCCGAGTAGTTCCTCGGGAATGCAGCCCTGAGCTGCTAAGATCAGGTCACAAAATTCGCGTACGGCACCATTCCCACCCGAGCGCGTGCATACATAATCGACGTGTTTTCGAAGCTCGGCGTAAGCGTCGGCAGGGCACGCGCTAACTCCAACCAATCGGATCGCGGGCAAGTCCGTAAGATCGTCCCCGATGTAGGCGATGTGTTGAAGCGCAATGCCTAATTCACGAGCCATCGCCACGACAGAGGCCGCTTTGTCCTCAACTTGCAGTAAACAGTACTGTACGCGAAGCTTCTGAGCACGAGCGTGTGCTGCGGGAGCATACTCTTTTGTGACGAAAGCAACAACAATGCCTGCCCGGTGAAGAAGTTCAATCCCCAGCCCGTCATGAACGTGGAATCGCCTCAAATGTTCTCCAGTATCTGAGTAGTATACGGTTCCATCCGTTAACGTTCCGTCCACATCAGTAACCAGCAGGCGAACCTGCCGTAGTTTTGTGATAAGCTGGGTGTTGTGCATCGAAGATTTCGGCTCAAGACCAGGCAGGGTGACGAATGTGGAAAATCTGGATTGCCGCCGTAGGAATTGCTGTGGGTACCATAGGATGTCACCCTCGCCAGCACTCCATCTCTAAGAATACCGGCGCTACCGATACTGAGGTAGCCCGTTCGCCTGTCCCCTTGTTCGACGCAGCACACGCTTATCGGCTGATAGAACAACAGATAGCCTTTGGCCCCCGAGCTCCAGGGCTTCCGGGACATGACAGCTGTCGCCGCTTTTTACGGCAGTTTCTTACACAATATGCAGATACGGTTTTTGAGCAGCCCTTTTCTCAGCAAGTGTACGGGGTGGAGTTACGACTGACCAACATAGGGGCTTCCTTTCGTACTGAGCTTCCTGTTCGTGTCCTTCTGTGTGCTCATTGGGACACTCGCCCGTACGCAGATGAGGAGCTGGAACCCCGGAATCAACGAGTCCCTATTCTGGGGGCAAACGATGGTGGCAGCGGGGTGGCCGTCTTGCTAGAACTTGCTCGCATACTTTCCCAGCACCCCCCACCTATTGGGGTTGACATCCTACTGCTTGACGGTGAAGATTACGGAAAAGCTGGTGACATGGAACACTTCTGCCTGGGCTCACGCTACGCTGCGCATCACTATCCCTTCCCTATCCTCCCCCGGTGGGTAGTTGTGGTAGACCTCGTAGGAGATCGCGAAGCTTGGCTCCCCTGGGAGGAATACTCGTGGCGCAGTGCCCCCGAGCTTCTACAGGTGCTCTGGGAAATCGGGGCAAAACATGCTCCCTCGGTCTTCCGCAAAGAGATGGTCGCTCCTGTTTTCGACGACCATGTTCCCTTCATCCAGGCAGGATTCCGTGCGATCGTCATTATTGATGCAGAACTTGTCGGGAATCGTTCCCCAAATCCTCGCCGACGCTATTGGCATACGTTACGCGACACCCCGCAGAACATTTCTCAAGGTACTCTCCGGGCAGTTGGTCAAACTCTCGTGGAATGGCTGTACAAAGCAGCACCGTGATAGAGCCACATGTATGCGTGGAGCTCGCAGTTACTCCCGAAGCACAGGAACTTGCCTGTGCACTGTTATCCCTTTTCCCCATCTCCGGAATTGAAATAGAGGGAACTGTGCTGAGGTCGTATTTTCAGGCTGAACAGTGGGAATCTATAGGCAAAGATTTCCAACAACTTCTTTCTCAGTACCTGCCTTTGCAACTCTACAGTGTCACCCAGGTAGATCCGCAGGATTGGTACAGAGCATGGCTTCAACAACTCCAGCCCGAATGGATCGTGGATGCAGTCGTTGTTCACCCCTACCCCGAGCCGCCCAGCTTAGATCAGTACCCAACTGCTCGGGACATCATCCATATAGTTCCCGGAACAGCCTTTGGAACGGGGCACCATGCAAGTACCCGTTTGGCGGCTCGCCTTCTTCTACACCATGTTATGCCAGGCTCCACGTGGATTGATGCTGGTACAGGAAGCGGAATTTTGGCGATTCTGGCAGCACGTCATGGTGCAGGGAAGGTCTACGCGATTGATAACAATCCCTACGCTGTACAGGAGGCCCAGCACAATGTCGTTCGAAATAAAGTACAGGGTTGTGTATACGTTCTCCAGGGGGATATAGAGGTAGTGGAGCTCCCGACCGTTAATGGTATAGTCGCCAACCTCCATGCGGACCTCTTAACCAGGCTGGGGAAAAAATTTGCAGAACATCTTCTGCCTGAGGGTGTTCTTATTGCCAGCGGATTGTTGCTGCCATCTGCTGATCCTCTCTGTCACGTCTATCGTCAGTGGGGACTCCGTGAGGAGGAACGCCAGCAGGAGCACGAGTGGGTAGCCCTGTCTTTCAGGCGTCTCCTATGAAGCACTGGGCAGTGTTAGACATGGGTACTAATACTTTCCTGCTGCTCATTGCGGAATGGCAAACGCAAACTAATAAATTGATAATACTCGCAGATGAATGTACTATCCCACGCCTTGGAACAATGCTGCCGCAAACCGGTACGATTAGCCAAGAGGCAATAGAACGGGCTGAGGTAATAGCTTCATACTACAATCACTTATGTCAAGCTCACCGCGTAGCTGAGTTGTGGGCCATAGGGACTGCATCATTCCGAAATGCCCGTAATGTCGAGGAGGCTGCGGCAGCAATATTGCGACATTTCCACTGTCCAACCACGTTCTCTACGCTTACGCCTGAGCAGGAGGCACAGTATAGTTTCTGGGGTACGGTATTTCCCAGTTTTTCCGCAGTACCCACCCTTGTGCTTGATATCGGTGGGGGTAGCACT
>JANWXA010000124.1 GCA_025055465.1 Candidatus Kapaibacterium sp. | reverse complement strand
ATTGGATGGCAATGACTTTGTGGTCCATACTGAATATGTACTTCCGCCAGAAGCTTTGAGGCTCATGATGGAGAACAACCGCTTCAGCCGCGTGCGGCGTGGTCATCATCCAGACCCGAACCTACTGTGACAAACCGAGGATCGTAGCCAGCGTTGGCTGTTCCGCAAGCCAAGCTTCAAAAACTGTGTCTGACTCTACCACCATCTGTCCCCGCATTATGTAATGTCCCTGGCCGCAGAGCTCCGTACAAGGTATGTCGTACGTACCTATCCGTGTCGGGACGAACCAAAAGCGTGTCGTCATTCCGGGGACCGCGTCCTGCTTGACTCTCAGCTCCGGTACAAAAAAGCTGTGGAGCACATCCTTTGCGTTGATATAAGCCACCACTGGCTTGTTCACCGGTACATGTAACTCCGTAGTAACGATGTCATCCTTCGCCGCCGGATCCCCTGGATCTATTCCGAAAGGATTTACCTCACTCACGTACCGTGGGTGAAACCGCCCCAGCTCTCCATCGGATCCTGGATACTGGAAGCGCCAGGCAAATTGCTCACCAATTACCCGGACAGGCATTGCGTTCTCCGGAGGGGTCCCGTGGATCTGAAACCACGCCCGCGTTCCCTCAGCGACCAGCCCCGTCAGCACAATGGCTGGGATGATCGTATACGTAACCTCCAGGGGGCGGTTCTCCAAGTAGAAATACGCCTGCTGCTCCGGCGAGCGCATTCGATATCGCCACACGAAATACGCCAGCAAGAGGTGCACCACCACGAAGACAATCCCCGTGATCACCATCGTGATGTCAAAGAGCCAATCAATGTGAGCCCCGTGAACCGAGGCCAACGGAGGCAACCACCACCACTGATCTCCAACCGTCACCACCCCGACAATGACCAGCCCTACAACCGCCACAGCAAAGAGCACAGCATGCATGCTTCCTGTCCTCATCACCATCGCTTTCGAGCTGTCAACGTCACAAAAATAGCACTTACACTGCAACGCCATGATGAGGCTCATGCGGCAATCCAAGCTAGATCAGCCGGAGAGGTAGGCTCGTGGCTTCTCCAGCCTACTCTTCCCCACGCCCCGGTGGCGGATAGCGAAGAAGAAGTAGGAGGAAGGCACCCCCAAGGAAGAGAAGCGTCACGACCCCTATCGCCCACCGATAGCTTCCGCTCCACTGCAGTACAGCCCCGAAGAGGAACGGGCCCAGCCAACTACTACCCCGCTCGCTGAGCTCATAAAAGCTAAAATACCCAGCTTCGCGCCCTGAAGGGATGTATTGGGAAAAGAGCGAACGGCTCAGCGCCTGCGTCCCCCCCAACACAAGGGCAATGACCCCTGCCACTGCAACGAACTCCGACGCTGTCCGGAGGCCGACACCGCTGTAGAGAAGAACGCCTATCCAAAGTACCAAGCTCCACAAGAGCGCCCGCTTGGTACCAACGCGCTGTGCCAGCCACCCAAATCCCAGTGCCCCAGCAAAGGCTACGAATTGTACCATGAGCAGGGTACCCGTAATGGTCTGAAGCGGCAGCCGGAGCTCTTGGCTGGCGAACTGCCCCGAAAGGGCGATAACCGTCTGCACACCATCGTTGTAGAAAAAGTAAGCCCCCAAGAAGAGAAGCGCCTGGGGATATGCTCGGAAAGAACTCAATGTCCTCACAAGCTCTTTCCACCCATGCCGAGCTGTCCCAGGACGGCGGGGAACCGCAGGAGAATGTGGTAAACCCACTGCTGGGATAAGCGTAAAGAGAGCCCACCAAAAGCCCGCTGAGGCCAAGCAGAGGCGCACTGCGTGTTCCAACACAAATCCCCAGTGCTCCGCAAAGGCAAGAAACAGCATGTTGAGTCCCAGCAGTGTACCCCCACCAATGTAACCGACCGCCCAGCCCCGAGAGGAAACCGCATCGCGCTCGTGTGGTGCCGCCAGCTCTGGTAAAAAGGCGTTGTACATGACCATGGAAGCTCCAAAGCAGAGGTTGGCCGTCACAAACAGTGCCCCTCCCAGCCAGTACCGCTCTTCCTCCAGCCAGTAGAGTCCCACAGTGGCCAAAGCCCCGAAATACGCAAAGAATAGCAGCAAGGGCTTCTTCCACCCACGAGCATCGGCCAATACCCCAATTGCCGGCAACAGCAAGAGCTGGAGCAACACCGAGAGGGAGACCAGAAAAGGGTAGTACGCATCGGCATCTACCCGAATTCCTACCACTGTCAACATTCCCTCCGCATCAGCAGCCCGGTGCGCTATTTGCGTCAGGTACGGTCCCAACAACACCGTCAGAACCGTTGTGGGAAAGGCAGAATTTGCCCAGTCGTACATGTACCACGCCCGTCGCGCCCGGCGAAGGTGGCGTTCGGACACGTTCCCGCTACTCATATCGTAGGGCCTCTACTGGGTCCAATGTTGCAGCTTTCCATGCCGGGTACGTTCCCCAGCACAGCCCCGTTCCTATGCAAACTGCTATACTGAGCATCATCCACCCCCACGGTAACGTAAAATCCACCCCGACAACCCTTCCCAGAGCCCACCCAGCCAAGATACCCAAGAGAATCCCCAGCGCGCCACCCAGCAGGCTCAAGATAACTGCCTCCGCCAGGAACTGCAGGAGAATCCCATATCGGGGTGCTCCCACTGCTTTCCGTATACCAATCTCCCGAGTACGCTCCCTGACTGCAACGAGCATAATATTCATAATCCCAATTCCTGCCGCCAGCAAGGCAATAGCACCTGTACCCAGCCCGAAGAAGCCCACATATTGCGTCAGCCCAGCAAACTGTTTCCGCAGGCTCTCGTTAGTCTCTATCTCAAAATCGTTCGGCTGCCATGGTTTGAGCCCTCGAAGACGCCGGAGAACCCCAATGGACTCATCTATCACTGCCATCAGCTCTTCTCGATAGCGAGCCCTAACCACGAGTACCAGCGAACTCCACTCGTCATAGACAAAATATCGAACAAAATACGATGTGGGAATCAGCACAAAATTATCCCGGCTCTGTCCCAGAATGCTACCCTGGGGTTTGAGGACCCCAATGACTTCAAAAGGTCGGTTACGAATACGTACCTGCTGCCCAATAGGGGAAATGTCCCCAAAGAGCTCACCGGCAACATCAGCCCCCAAGAGGACAACGGGACGTCCCAGCCCCAGGTCCTGCTCTGTGAATGGGCGTCCTTCGGCCAGCTCAAAGTGGAAAGTGTAGAAAAACATCTCGTCCGCCCCTCCGATCGAGACATCGGGGTCTGTAGCCCGTCCTCCCCAGCGAATGCGCTCGCTCAGAGGATATGCGCCGTAGAGGCACACAAAAGGGGTTAGGGAGGCCAGAGCTCGTTTGAATTCCTGCCCCTGCTCATAGGTAATGGGCCGGCGTCGGAGATATTCACGCCAGGCGCTCCCACCGAGCACAATCGCCGGGTGCCGCGAAATAAAAAAAGTGCTTTCCCCCATCTCCTCGAGCTTCTGAAACACGGTAAAATTGAGGGAATTGACTGCTGTCCCGGCCGCCATGATAGCAAACACCCCAATGGCTACGCTGAACAGAGTCAATAGGGAGCGGAGCCAATACGCCCGCAAGCTCTCCACAGCGGTGCGCAGAATTTCCCACCACGGCATGCCTTCGTGTCCGTTATCCCTAAATCCAAGGACGGCTTCGCTATGATGGACATTGTGCTCAGTAGACACGGGATATCGTCACGGCGAAAACAGCGTATTTTGGTGCAGGAAGTTTTCCAGCACCGAGAGGATACCATGAAGACTGTTGTCATCCGCATAGCGTTCGTGGCAGCTTTCCTTTGCCTCCTGCTGGGTGGCATAGGACGCTTGCTCAACACACACTTTTGGCTGACCAACCCCACATGGCATGAATTGGCTCAGACATTCCTGCTGTTTGCAGTCGCATGGGGTATTTACCAGCTCCACAGTGCACATCGTGCTGAGTCGTAGCAAAGGCGCTGCATCCACCCGGGGATTTTCAGTATTTTTGTGGCCGGTGGTTTCCCGTATCCGGCAGTAGGGATCCCATGTTTACAGTTATCGTCCTCTTGATGCTCTTGCTCTCTATCGTGCTCATTCTGGCCGTGCTCATTCAGCCTGGACGCGGAGAATTAACCCCCAGTTTCGGCGGGCTGGGAGGACAATTCGGTAGCCTTTTCGGAATGCGTCGCACAGCGGATTTCCTGACAAAGCTGACCATCGGACTGGGAGCTGCCCTAATGCTGCTCTCTATCATTGCGAACAAGTTTTTCCTGGGCACTGCTGGCGAGACACGGGAACCCGTCACCGTTGGAGCTCCAGCTCCAGTACCGCAGACGCTCCCCACACCGCCCACGCCAGCAGTCCCCCAAAATCAGCCTCCTCCACAAGGCACTCCATAGGCACTGACTCTCCCTTTTTGATGATATGCGTCCCTATTGTCACATTTGCAAGCCTCGTTGCGTTCCCTTTTCTTCCCCTTCTTGCAGAGTTTATAGACCGGGAAAAGCCTGCACACGAGCGAGACGTTACAATCTTTCTGGTACGTGAGCATTGGCATACCGGCATTATTGTTCCCTATGATCTCGCTCTGCGGTGTATTCCAGAAGTAGCGCATCTTCCCTCCACAGCATGGATAGATTTTGGCTGGGGTGAAGCAGACTTCTACCAAACCCCGGGTTTCGACCTCCGGCTGGCATTGGAGGCAATCCTGCATTGGAATGAGAGCGTCCTGCGGGTAGCAGCCGTTCCACAGGACCTCCGCCGGTACTATGGTCAAGATAGTTGGCTCCTGCCCCTGTGTCTGGACAGTGCCAGGCTGAGGCGGCTTTGTCAGTTCCTACAGCACACCCTTGTTCGAGACAGTTCCGGACAGGCTATCTTGACTAGCTCCCAGGCTGGTGGCTGGGTCCGTTTCTACAAAGCCCGTGGGACTTACTGGGGACTACAGACCTGTAACACCTGGGTCGCGAAAGCCCTCGCCTCGACTGGGTTGCGGATTTGGTGGCAGGGTATCGTCGTCGCAGAACAGCTCTTCGCCGTTGTCCGGTTTTATCGGTGCCCACGGGGACCGCTACACACTGAGCCTGAGTGATTCACCTGTCACACTGGCACCGCTACTGTGGCACCATTGACACAGTATTCACTCACACAAAACCTATGTTGACAATATGAAACCATTGCAAAGTACTGTAATTTTGCAAGTGTTTACCTGTTCCATCAAGATGGCACGCCTCTTGAATATAAGGATAGCGGAACTATAAAACAGTTGATGATGTAAAATGTTGCGAATATGAGTGATTAGTCGTGTTTTTGCAAGTGGAGCAACTGTAAAACAATTGGTGATGTAAAATGAAACGTTTCAAGCGAGATCGTCTGGTTGGAGCTGGGTATCAGAAGAGCGTCAACTGGCGCGGGGTCAGCATCGCCCGCTCCCGTGGCATCACGGGATATCGCATGCTGCCGCTCACACGGGTCGCAGTCACGCGTAGCCCCGGGCCCCGCGGCGGACACACGGTGCCGATTTCCACCTATCGGCGGAAGCGGTGAGACGCAAGACCGCAGGCACTGGGGTATAAAGCAGGTAAAGTGCCCCTGTAGATCGACACCTTGGGCCGTATCCGCTGTAGAGAAGCAGCGTAAATACGTCGCAGATGTACATAAAATATTGTCAACCGCAATGCACATGGGCATCGTGGGGTATAGACCGAAAGATGTCGTATGCCCAATATCGTTCCCTTGGGCTGCACACAGCATGCGGCCACGGGAGTAGATACAATGCTGTCCCGACACAGTGACAGTTTTGTCTAACAGCATCAGTGTACAAATGCCAAACAAAAGTCGTCCAAAAGGTAATGGCGGCGGCTGGCAGCCCCGACGGGATTGGAGTGGACGCCGCATTGATCGGGATCCGTTTGTTCGCGCAGGCTATGATAAACGAGTCCTCCCGGAAGGAGTCAAAAAGGCCTGTAAGCGAGGTATTGAGGATTACCGTATTATCCCCGGCGACAGCCCTGGAACCCTCAAACGTATTGCAATTACTGCGGAACCAGGTCCAAAGGGAGGAAAGACCGTGGCTATATCCGAGCTACGGAAGCCGGACAGT
>JANWXA010000123.1 GCA_025055465.1 Candidatus Kapaibacterium sp. | reverse complement strand
GTACGGCTACAACCGTCGCTTTGCTGCCGGTGTCATCTGTGCCGCCGGCACGTTAGGACAAATCATCCCCCCCTCTATCGTGCTGATAGTGCTGGGCGAAGTACTCCAGGTACCCGTAGGAGACCTGTTTCGGGCTGCCTTTACCCCCGGCCTGCTACTGGCACTGCTGTACATAGTCTGGACTGTCACTATCGGGATCTTTAGACCAGGATGGCTGCCAGCGCTGCCGGCAGAAAATCGCCCACCATGGAACCGAATCCTGCTGGCAATTATTCCCCCGCTGTTGTTGATTGTATTGGTGCTGGGCTCGATCTTTGCAGGAATCGCAACACCCACAGAGTCAGCCGCTGTTGGAGCCGTGGGAAGCATCGGCTTAGCCGCTCTGTACCGGCGTTTCTCCCGCCAGTTACTTTGGGAGGCCGCTCGAGAGACTGCCCGCATCACCGCTATGGTTTTCACCATTCTTATTGGAGCAACTGCTTTTTCTATGGTCTTCTCCTATGCCGGCGGCGAACAAGCCGTTCACGAATTCTTCACTAACCTACCTGGCGGAGCAGTTGGTATGCTCCTCTTCGCCATGACCCTTATCTTCTTGCTCGGCTTTTTTCTGGACTTCGTAGAAATCAGCTACATCGTCGTGCCCATCATCGCTCCAGTCCTTCTCCAAGCTGGCTTTGACCCAATTTGGCTGGGAGTGGTTGTAGCAATGAACTTGCAAACATCGTTCCTGACACCACCATTCGGGTTTAGCCTTTTCTACTTGAAAGGGAGTGCCCCAGGACTGGAAACGCTGGACATTTACCGCGGTGTCATTCCGTTTATCGTCCTTCAGCTCGCGCTGGTTGCCGCCCTAATTCTCTCCCCGGAGTTTTTGGGCCTTCAGCGGATGGCAAGGTAGTATTGCTCGGAAATCTCCGTCCAACGCCGAACCCGCTGCTGAAAGCGCTGCTGGTTTTCCCAAACCTCACGAAAAAGGGAGTCGCGAGCAGCGTATTCCTGCAAGAGTAGATGCGTCTGCCGCCTTAGCTCCACGATGACATCGTCAGGGAACCGCAAGATTTTTACCCGCGGATACCGTGTTTGCAGTATCTCCAAGCCCTCTGCGTTGCGGGCAAAGAATTCGCTCGTGGTATCTAACGCGGTCTCCTTCAGTGCCGCCGTCAGCATCGCCTGGAAATCCGAAGGCAACTCCTCAAAGCGTCGTTTATTGACCAGATATTGCAGTTCAGCAGCGGGTTCGTGCCAGCCAAGGTAGTAGTACTCGGCTATTTCCTGGAACCCCATCGTAAGATCAATGGCAGGGCTCACCCATTCGACAGCGTCTACGACACGTTTTTCCAGTGCCGTATAGAGCTCTCCAGCAGGTAATGTAATTGGTTCTGCACCCAACCGAGCTAGAACTTCTCCCCCTAATCCGGGGATACGCATCTTGAGCCCGCGGAAGTCCTCAACTGAGCGGATCGGTTTGCGGAACCAGCCTCCCATTTGAACACCGGTATTGCCTGCCGGGAATGAGAGCAAACCGTGCCGAGTAAATGCCCGCTCCATGAGCTGCATGCCACCGCCGTAAAAAAACCACGCATATTGCTCCAATACGTTCATCCCAAAAGGAACAGTTGTAAAGAGCGGCATCACCGGTTCCTTGCCCTTCCAGTAGTAAGCCGCCGTATGCCCCATGTCGTAGGTGCCGTTGCGCACCATATCAAATACGCCGAAGGGAGCCTTATGCTTGCCTGCAGAGTCGACCTCTATGGTGAAGCGTCCGCCTGACATACGCTCTAACATCTCCGCCAGCCGGCGCGGTCCATGTTCGAAGATAGGAAAGTTGGGCGGCCACGATGTTGCCAAGCGCCAGCGGATGCGTACGTCGGCAACGGTCGGAGATACTGTCTGTACTTTCCGCTGGCATGCCCAACCCATCACCGCTGCACCTCCAACAATACCATATCGCAGCACGTCACGCCGTTTCATACGCTCCTTCCTCCATGTGCTACTGAATAGCGAACGTGAAATTACGGAAGGTCATCGCGTAAGGCCGAAAAGGCGAGAGCGATGTTCCCAGGACTGATCTCAGGAGTTGACTACCTACGCCAGTGAGTCTCCAAGGGATACCCGCTTGTCCCTCCAGACCCCCCTGTTCCTCCACGCTGGCATCAATAGATTTTGACACGCTGCCCCCCGTCCAACATCTCCAAGGCACGCTGCTCGGCAAATATCGAAGCCATTCCCCACAGACCTTGTGCATTCGAACTTCGGGACGTGGAGGGAGCTGGCCAATTAGGTACACATATGTGCCAAAAGGTGTACTTTTGTGATAACATATTGATGCATGTTTCATATTTCAGCGGGGTCCCCAATGGCTCGGTGGTTACTCGCAGTCGCTGTGTTCGTCGTGGGGCTTGGGATGACTGCTCTGGGACAACAGACGCCGAAGAAGTATGTACTCGTTGAGGAGTTCACCAGCGCAACATGTCCGCCGTGTGTAGAGGCGTCGGAGAAGCTGAACCGGATGATACGAGTAGAGAATGGCCTTATTTCTATCCGGTACCATATGAATTGGCCGGCTCCGGGTGACCCTTTCAACGTTGCTAATCCAAGCGAAAACCAAACCCGGCGCCAGTATTACAATGTCACCGGAATCCCCTTTGCTGCTGTGATGGGGACATGGACTGGACATCCTGTCCCCAGCACTTTCGACGCCGCTGTCCAACAGCAGCGGACGCGCCCCGTCCGCCTCCAGATCACGGTGACCGAAGACCGGCAGGGTGCTCCCAACATTGGGGTAACTATTCAGATTCGGAATGTAAGCTCTCAAGCTATCAACCTCAGCGGGCATGTACTTCATACCGCCGTTGTTAACCGTCGGGTTGACCTCCCCGACCTTCCCCAGAGGTTGCAAAATTCCAATGGAGAAACGGTCTTCTACGATGCTATGATGAAGATGTTGCCCAACGCGAGCGGGACACAACTTTCTGGCACTATCGCTCCGGGGCAAGAGCAAAGTTTTGGCCCGTTCGTGTATCGGCTGGGCACAGGTGAACTATGGCCGCCGGGACAGGATTATGTAATCGCTTTCGTACAAAACTCCAGCAGCAAAGAAGTCATAGACGCGGGGACCAACTTGGAGCAGAAGCTCGTTGCCGTCACCGTCCAACTTGTTGCCCCTACACCGCAGTTTGACTACATTCCCCGGGGTAGGACCATAACAAAAGTTGTTACCCTTCGCAACACTAGCCCTCGGCCTTACGCCTTCCGTCTTATTGCAGATCCCAGCGCTACCGTTCTTATGCAGACCTGGGGCTGGAGTGCCAGCATTGCTCCCGATTCTGCCTATCTGGAGCCCGGAGCCTCCCAGCAGTTTACGATTCAGGTCACCTCTCCATCCGATGCGGGATATGCCCGGCTAACTCTCAAGCCGGAGCTCCTGACGTCAGTTAGTGGTGCAATTCTGGAGTTGCGAGACACAAGCGTCGTCATTGGCCTGCTGTCGGAGAACACGAAGTATGTGCTCTACTATGGCGTCATGCCTTGGTTCACAACAGCATACCTCAACATTGCCCGTCAACTACCTGCATTGCAGGGCGATGTTGCTTTTCTACCACTTCTGCCTGAGGACATGGGAGCCTTCCCCATCCAGAGCTTCCGGCTGGCAGTCTTCCCGATGTTAGACTATCCATTACACACTCCAGCCGGCGAGTTCGATCACATCTTCAACGCTATCCAGCAGGCGTTACAATCAGGCACTCGGGTTTGGATTACTGCAAATGCTGCCCTCTACTGGGCGTTCGACCCGAACTCACAGTATAGGACAACCGCTGCCCAGAACTTCTTCGCGAACACCCTAAGAGTCCAGTACACGCAGTTACGACAACGCTATAGCGGGAATACCCTCACTTCTTTCCCCATCGCCGGTGTTGCCAACGACTCTATTGGCAATGGATTCAGTGCAACAGCAAACACAAGCACCTCCGCAGGCTACAACCTCTATACTGACATTTTCAGCCTTCGCTCGGGCAGTCCCTCTAAGGCATCCTTCTATTACGACAACTCCCCCAGCTCCCTGGCTGGGGTACGCTTAGTGCTCAACAACGGGAACCGCTTAGTCTATACCAGTTTCGGGCCTGAGGCAATTGCCAGTACCGCTATCCGGCAAGACTTATGGAATCGAGTTGTGACATGGCTGCTGGGTGGTGGTGGGCAGCAGGCTCAACCCCGGATTGCTCTTAGTACGTACTCTCTCCGCTTCGACACCGTAGACATTGGCGCGACAAAGTCACTGACCTTGGAAATCAACAACGTAGGCGAAGCTGACCTGCGTATCACACAGATCCAGCTTACCGGGGCCGATGCCTCTGCCTTCAATATACCCGACGCTGACCTCGTTCCCATCGTCCTACGGCCTGGCGAGCAAACCTCCCTGGAGATACAGTTCCGTCCTGCGCGCCAGGGCGACCACACCGCCCTGGTGACGTTCTTCTCGAACGATCCGCTGGAAGAGCAGGGCACTACCCTCATTCTCAGTGGATTCGGACGGAGAGGTGGCGTCGGGATCGCAGAGAGAGAGGCCTCCCGTCTGTGGCTGAGTCCAGTTCCGGCAACCGACCATATTTGGGTTCGTGTACCTGAGGGCATATCCACCCCGGCAATGGTTGAGATGCATGATGTGCAAGGAAGGATCCACATGCAGCAAACCCTGCCGCTCCCAGCCGAGGAACTCAGACTCTTCATAGGGCAACTGCCTCCGGGCTTCTACACACTCACGCTGCGGTCTGGGAGCCACAGCTTCCGTACCCCCTTGGTCATTGTACGATAATACCGCCCCCCTCATAACATATTCACCCTCAGTTTCGAGCGGCACGGCGCCCCCAGCCGTGCCGCTCTTTTTCGTCTCGTCTATGCAGAAAATGCGCCTTAACGGGCTGATCCCGGCAAGGTGAGGTCAGCAAATTCCTCAGGAAACTCCCGGTAAAGCTCCAATAGGGTATCGCGAAGCTCGGCAGCCCGTTCAAAATCCAAGTCCTGGGCCGCACGGCGCATTTCGGTGAGGATTTCTCCCGCAAGTTGCCGTCTCTGCTCTGACGTCATGTAGTGCACCAGGGGATCGGCAACAAGGGTGACCCGGTGCGGTGGCCCGTATTCCATCCGCTGGCGCCGCTGTTGTTGGATGTCTGCCACGGCTGTCGTCTGCAGGATCTCCTCCAAGCTTTTGTATACCGTGCGCGGGTTGATACCATGACGCCGATTGTACTCTATCTGGAGAGCGCGGCGGCGATTTGTCTCCTGGATAACTCGTTGCATAGACTCAGTCACCCGGTCAGCGTAGAGGAGTACCAGCCCCTCAGAATTACGCGCTGTACGTCCAGCAATCTGCAGGAGCGAACGCTCGCTGCGCAAGAAACCCTCCTTGTCTGCATCCAGGATAGCAACCAGCGAGACTTCTGGTAGGTCCAATCCCTCACGAAGCAAGTTTACCCCCACCAGTACATCATAACGCCCCAGCCGAAGGTCACGCAGTATCTCCACACGTTCGACGGCGTCAATGTCCGAGTGTAAATATGCAACACGCACTCCCAAAGCGTGCAGGTACTCGGCCAAATCTTCTGCCATACGCTTGGTCAGCGTAGTTACTAATACACGCTGCTTGCGTTCCACCCGACGACGAATTTCCGTCAGAAGATCGTCGATTTGGTTGCGTGTCGGACGGATCTGAATTTCCGGATCCAAAAGGCCAGTGGGGCGGATTATTTGTTCTACAACTATTCCGTTGCTCTTTTCCAACTCGTAGTCACCCGGTGTTGCGCTGACATAGATGGCTTGGTTGACCAGCGACTCAAACTCCTCAAAACGAAGGGGGCGATTCTCCAGAGCTGAGGGTAACCGAAAACCATGCTCTACCAGGGTCTCTTTGCGAGAACGATCACCGTTGTACATCCCCCGAAGCTGGGGAATAGTAACGTGGCTTTCATCAATGACGAGCAGATAATCCCGCGGGAAGTAATCCAGTAAGCACCACGGGCGTTCCCCATACTTGCGACCAGAAAGGTGCATCGAATAATTTTCAATCCCGGGACAGTAGCC
>JANWXA010000122.1 GCA_025055465.1 Candidatus Kapaibacterium sp. | reverse complement strand
GTCTATGAGCCGCCTCGCCTTTGTGATGTTCATCGTCGCAGGATTACTGGGAGTAACAATACCAGTTCAGGCTCAGTTTGGCAAAAACAAGGTCCAGTATCAACGCTTTGCTTGGCAGTACATCCAGTCCCGCCATTTGGATATCTATTTTACGCCAGGCGGCGATTATCTGGCTCGCTTTGCCGCTGTCATTGGAGAGCGAGCACTCCGGTCCATTCAACAAACCGTCGGACATCGGATTACACGGCGTATCGCTCTGATCATATACAACTCACACGTGGAATTCCAGCAAACAAATGTTGTATGGGAGTTTTTGCCCGAGGGAGTTGGAGGGGTCACGGAGTTGTTCAAGAATCGCGTCGTTGTTCCCTTCGAAGGCAACTATGAGCAGTTCCGCCATGTCATCCATCACGAGCTTGTGCATGCGGTGATCAACGACATGTTCTATGGGGGAAGCCTGCAAAATGCTCTTACCCGTGGCGTCAACGTGGAGCTTCCTCTCTGGATGAACGAGGGGCTCTGCGAGTTTGAAAGTCTAGGGGGCTATGATACTCGCACAGACATGTTTATGCGCGATTTGGCCCTCAGTGAGGAGCTGCGCGGATTAGAACACTTGGACGGCTACCTATCCTACCGAGGGGGACAAGCCTTTTACTGGTACGTAGCCCGGAAATACGGCCGAGAGAAGATCGCGGAGCTACTGCAGCGCCTGAAAGTCCAGCGTAACCTAAAGGGAGCTTTTCAAAGTGCCTTCAAGCTGGACTTCGAAGATTTCTCCCGGCAGTGGGCTTGGGAAATGAAAAAGCTGTACTGGCCCGATATCGGCCGCTTCGAGGACATTCGTGACATAGCCCAGCGCCTGACCGACCGAAGTCGCGATGACTACTTCTACAACACCTCCCCTGCCCTATCACCTGACGGCTCCCGGATTGCCTTCCTTTCAGACCGCACCGGTATCTTTGGGCTATACTTATTGGACCTACATCGTCCTCAAGACCGACCTCGCCTCTTGGTAAGCAGCGGAAGGGAGCGCGATTTCGAGGAACTTAACCTTCTCACTCCGGGCATTGCCTGGGATCCACAGGGTAAACTATTAGCCGTAGCCGGTAAAGTCGGCGGAGAAAATGCTCTATACCTGCTGGACGTTGCCACAGGCACATACAAGCGCCTCCTCCTTGGCTTCAAGACTATCTCGTCGGTGGCATGGTCACCTGATGGCTCGCGGCTGCTGTTCGTAGCTTCCCGCTACGAGCAACCCGATCTCTGGCTATACGAGCTACAGAGCGGGCGATTAGACAACTTGACCGACGATGTTTTCACCGACCTTGCTCCAGCATGGTCTCCTGACGGCAGCCGCATCTACTTCGTCTCTGACCGCAACGATGTTCTCCAGCTCGGGCTCAAAGCACAACCCCTACTATGGGACCATCCCATCGGACACAGTGACATTTACGAGCTGGAACTCGCTTCTCGCACACTTCGACGCCTGACCTTTTCCCCGGAAGCCTTCGAAACCTCCTTGGCCACGACTCCGGATGGGCGTTACCTGCTTTTTGTCTCTGACGCCAACGGTATCGGCAATGTCTACGCCTTGGAGTTACAGACAGGGCGAATGCGGCCGCTGACCAACTCCAGTTACGGGATTTTGCAAATCTCTCTTTCCGCCGACGCCGCTCTTCTCGCTATGTCTGTTCAACTCCAGGGAGGATATGACCTCTTCCTTTTGCGTTTTCCGCTGCAACGCAGTTTACCAGAAGTGCTTCCGCTTACCACCTTCCGTCAAGAACAGTTACGCATCCACCCCACTCCAACTATCCCCGTAGCTACTACGGACACGACTGCTGCTTATCGGCCATATGCGACCTTTACCCTGGATTTCCGAAGTCAGCGTATGGTTCTGCAGAACCCCGACGCTCTCGCCTCAGTAGTACTGGCAGAGTCTGACCGTTTTCCAACGGATTCCATCACAGGCCCACGCCCGTACCGGGTGAGTTTCTCGCCCGACATCATCCTGGGAAGCGCTGGCTACAACACCTTCTTCGGCTTACAAGGCATTACCCAAATGCTTTTCAGCGACGTACTCGGTGATCACCAAATCTATGCTGAGGCCAACCTCATCCTGGACTTGAAGAACAGCAACTTCTTGCTCTCTTATGCCTACCTGCCCGACTTGATAGACTATCAGTTCACTGGCTTTCATCAAGTAGGTTACGTTGTTCGCAGTAATGACTCGCTGTACCGTTTCCGAGCATATGGGCTTTGGGGCGATGCATGGTATCCCTTCGACCGTTTCAATCGCATCGAATGGGGCCTTGGAGTAGTACGAGCTACGCGGGAGAATATCGACGCAGTAGAGCCACCTTTTGAACCGCCGCTGGAGCGAACCCTGGTGGTTCCCTCCCTGCGCTACGTACACGACGATGCTCTCTGGGGATTTCTCGCTCCTGTATTAGGCAGTCGTTACTACCTCGGAGTGCAGTTGACCCCAAAGTTTTCTCATGGGGGGATTGCCTTCGTCACCCTACGCGGCGACTATCGTCACTACTTCCGTTTAGGGCGTTGGAGTAGCCTCGCCGCGCGCCTTGCTGCTGGTATCAGCCTGGGGCCCAACCCTCAGAAGTTCTTTGCGCTGGGGACTGATAACTGGCTCAACCCCTCCTTCCCCACGCGCCAGCTGCCCTATGATGTGCCCGAGGACTTTCTCTTCGCGACCGCGGTCTTCCCATTGCGGGGCTACGGAGTTTCGGAGCGTATGGGCTCACGCTTCGCTGCCACCAACGTTGAGCTGCGCCTTCCCATTTTTCTTGCCCTTTGGACATCACCCGTGCCCTTACTGGTGCAAGCCGTAACAGGTGTACTCTTCCTCGATGCGGGTGCTATCTGGGATAGCCGTCTCCGACTTTTTACAACATCCCCTTCAGGAAATCGGCTCGCACAGGACCTCTTGCTAAGCGTCGGCACCGGACTACGAATGGTACTCTTTGGTTTTCCATTCAAACTGGACATTGCCTGGCGCTACACTGGCGAGAATTTCTCCAAGCCGATCTACCTTTTCTCGCTGGGCTACGATTTCTAAGCCTACAACCGGCGGGGCTTGAGCAAAACAGCCTGATATTGCTCAAAGTTCTCCAGCACTTTTCCCCCACCCCTGGCGACCGCCGTAAGGGGATCTTCGGCAACATGGACGGGCAATTCTGTTACCTGCTCCAACCGCTTGTCCAGGCCCTTGAGTAAGGCCCCTCCCCCGGTGAGGATAATGCCCCGCTCATAAATATCCGCCGCCAGCTCCGGCGGAGTGTGCTCCAAAAGGGCTAACACGGCTTGAACGATAATAGTAATGGGCTCCTCGAGCGCCTGGCGCACTTCCTCGGAGGATATCCGAAGCATTTGTGGAATACCCGACACCAGATTGCGGCCGCGGACCTCGATTTCATACTCCTCATCCAGCGGGACAGCCGAGCCAATTCGGCACTTGATGGTTTCCGCAGTCCGCTCGCCAATAAGCATGTTGTACTGGCGACGAAAATGCTGAATGATTGCGTTGGTCATTTCGTCGCCGGCTATACGAACAGATTCTTCTGCTACGATACCAGACAAGGCAATCACGGCGATTTCCGTCGTCCCGCCCCCAATGTCCACAATCATGTTTCCCGTGGGTTCGTGTACGTTGATGCCGACCCCAATGGCAGCAGCCATCGGTTCGGGAAGTAAATATACATCTTTAGCCCCAGCATGCTCAGCACTGTCCCGGACGGCACGCTTTTCCACCTCCGTGATACCGACAGGCACGCAGACAACGACCCGCCGTGGGGGAAACAGACCATTAGTTACCCGGCGAATAAATGCCCGCAACATACTTTCGGCTATCTCAAAGTCGGCTATAACCCCATCCTTAAGTGGGCGAATGACCCGAATGTCCCGATGTGTCTTCCCCACCATCGCCTGCGCCTCGTGTCCCAGGGCAATGAGCTGGCGCGTTGTGCGGTCGTAGGCAACTACAGAGGGCTCGTTCAGTACGATACCATGCCCTTTTGCCCAAATCAGCGTGTTAGCCGTGCCCAGGTCGATTGCGATGTCACTGGAAAAAAGACTCCACCCTGCCATCAAGCTTTACGAATCTCCGCTCTTCGCCACTACGAAACACAGAGATACTACAAAAGTACGGAAAGCCGTACCAGCTCACAGGCAAAGCTCGGCTGCAAGCGTCGTCGTCAGGAGTTCCGCACCATGGACCCGGGTACCCCAAAGCCAAAGGGATTCAGGCCTGCTGCGCCGCAGCAGGGTCACAGCCGCCTCCAAACTTGCCCACGGAAGGCAACTCCACCGTATCCACAGTGTAGCATAGCTTCCGTAACCGCTCAGGAAATGTAAGCGCGGTACCTGCGTCGCCACTGTCTCATAGACCCATAGCCCCAGGGTAGATACGGGTACGGCATAGACGCCCAGCCAGACTCTCCCCTGCCAGCTCTTGTCTTCTGCCTCGCCCCCCAGCATCCCCAAATAGGACGAAGCTGGCCCCGGAACAGCGGCATGCCGGGCCTCTGCTCGAAAACGCCAACGCCACTGACGCGAAATTCCGACGGACATATCGCCGCGGAAAGCAGCTATCCGTTCTTCATACAACTGCCACCCCACCTCCGTCCGCCTCGCCTCCGAGCGCGTCCGGTAACGCCATTGCAGCCATATCTCCACATTTTTCTGAACCTTCCTGACCCATCGAATTCCAACCTCGGATCCCTGTTGCGCCACCGGCATACCGTAAGGCGGCACTGGGGTACGGAAAAGATCGGCGTAAAGCTGAAACCGATGTCCTTCCCCACGCACAGCAACTCCAGCAAAGAGGCCTTCTTCGTTGCTAACCCCAGCAGTACGACCGACAATTGCTCCGTAGGGCGAGCGAAAGCTCCCTGGAATATTCCGGACAGCGACCGTCGCCTGGAAACTGCCGCCATAGTGTCCTACCGCCCCATGGAATGCCCAAACTCCTTGAGCATCCCGCGCAATTTCGCCCGCAATCTCTCCGCCCCCGTATTGCCAAAGCACGGCAAGGGAAAACAAGTTCCCAGAGCGACCAAGGAATTGACGGAAACTTTGTGTCGCCACTGGGTTCGAATATTCCAGTCTCGATAAGCTCGCAGCCGCCCGCAGAACTCCCCAATCTACTTCTATGGCCACCCCATACGAGCGCTCGCGAAAGCTGTGGCGACGAGAACGAACTCCAGGTAGGGCAAAGATTCCGTCTGTTATGACGCTGCGAACGATCCCAAGGCTATCAATAGTACCGCTCTGTGGGGTGCTGGAGAGCCAAGCCATGAGGGTTCCCTGAAGCCTATCCCACCGAGGCTCCCACTGGACAATTCCACCCCGAAAGAAGCCGTATTCCTGAACCGACCCCCATGGACGCGCCTCTGTCTTCCAGCCTAATGGAGCACCTACCGCATAACCTGGATAGCGGAAGTCTCTTCCCCAGAATAGCATACCCATTGCCGTACTGAGGCGAAAATCGCCTAAAATCCACCTCAGCCCTGACCATGGTTCTATCTGGACTGAAGCACTAACAAAATCCATCATCCCGGGTTCCCCGGCATCTTTGTCCCACGCAATGTTGCCTCGAAACCAGTGCCACGCCCACTCCCCCCACCCTTGTGCCCGTACGAACGAACCGACGTAGCGCTCTTTGCCCACCACCTCAACCAAGGGCAGGGTTACCAGCGAGCGCCAACGTGTTGTGTAATCCGACGGCGGTACACACTCACGAGTGGTAGCCTGTTGCAAAACCCATCTCTGCTCCGGTGTTAGTCCCAGGCTGTCAGCCAGCTCAGCATATGTGAGATGGGGAAAGCGCTGCAGCAATGCCCGTAGCTGGCGTGCAATACCTGTCGTAATGCCGGGCAGCCGACACAGCTCTCCAACGGAGGCGTGAGAAAGGCATAATGGATGCTGACGGTAATAGGCAAAGTATTCCAGAGTACTCAGAGCGCCCGCCTCGTCCTCCACGGTTTCCAATAGCACCTCTTGTACAGGCACATCCTCCGGGACAGCAGCGAACACAGCCACAGAAAGCAAAAACGGCAACATCCACGCTATCCCCAGCGGAGAAAGACCGTTAGGCCCTGTCGCCACCCCAGCAAAG
>JANWXA010000121.1 GCA_025055465.1 Candidatus Kapaibacterium sp. | reverse complement strand
ACGGGAAATCCACTTTAGCAGATCGCCTCCTGGAACTGACGGGGAGCGTCACCTCACGGGAGATGGTAACCAATCAAATTTTGGATGACAATCCGCTGGAGCAGGAGAGAGGCATTACAATCAAGCTCCATGCGGCGCAGATGAGCTATACGGCGCCTGACGGACAGCAGTATCTGCTCAACCTTATCGACACGCCAGGGCATGTAGACTTTTCGTATGAAGTTTCTCGTTCGCTTGCAGCCTGCGAGGGTGCTCTCCTGGTAGT
This sequence comes from Candidatus Kapaibacterium sp., assembly GCA_025055465.1. Taxonomy (GTDB): domain Bacteria; phylum Bacteroidota; class Ignavibacteria; order Kapaibacteriales; family HRBIN21; genus HRBIN21. The sequence continues at coordinate 5,893 of JANWXA010000121.1, read as the reverse complement.
GGATGCCAGTCAGGGTGTGGAGGCTCAGACTATCAGCAACTTGTACTTAGCGGTGGATGCTGGGCTGGAGATTATCCCTGTGATCAACAAGATTGACTTACCTAATGCCGCTGATATGCTGCCTGTTGTACAACAGCAGCTTGTGGACCTCATTGGCTGTCGACAAGACGAGATTCTCCTGGTTTCTGCCAAACACGGCACCGGTGTTGATTCCTTGCTGCGAGCGATCATAGAGCGGATTCCTCCCCCAAAGGGTGAGCCAGATGCTCCCTTGAGGGCGTTGATTTTTGACTCCGTATTTGACCCATATCGGGGGGTTATTGTGTTCGTGCGGCTTTTCGACGGAACACTGCGGGAGGGCGACCAGGTGCTGTTCTGGGCGACTCAACAGGTTTACGCAGTGGACGAAGTGGGGATTAAGCAACTGAGGCGACTGCGAACAGGGGAGCTGACCGCCGGCATGGTTGGGTATTTCGTTGCTAATATCCGGCGCGTGCAGGATACAAAAGTGGGCGACACTGTTACACAGGCGGAACGACCGTGTGCACAGCCAGTTCCTGGCTTCCGCGAAGTCAAACCCATGGTCTTCTGTGGCATTTATCCGGCGAATACCGAAGACTTCGAAACCCTCCGGGATGCTCTGGCGAAGTTAGCGCTCAACGACGCTGCTATTGTCTATGAGCCAGAAACTTCGGCGGCCCTCGGCTTCGGCTTCCGCTGCGGGTTCTTGGGATTGTTGCACATGGAGATTGTACAGGAGCGCCTGGAGCGGGAATTCGGGCAGACCATTGTCGTGACGGTTCCCAACGTACGGTACCAGGTTCTCACAACGAGCGGAGACGTAGTCTACGTGGATAATCCAGCGCAGATGCCTCCGCCGACCCAGATTGAAGAAATTGCCGAGCCTTATATCCGAGCGCAAATCATTACTCCGACTGAGTACATTGGCGCCATTATGCGCCTGTGTATGGAACGCCGAGGAGTTCAGAAAGGTCTGTCGTATCTGTCGTCGACTCGAGTGGATTTGCAATTTGAATTGCCGTTGGCCGAGGTCATTTTTGACTTTTACGACAAGCTCAAATCTGTCTCGCAAGGGTATGCTTCGTTTGACTACGAACACAGCGGCTATCGTTCCGGGGATTTAGTCAAGCTGGACATTCTTATCAACGGTGAGCCTGTGGATGCGCTTTCTATGATCGTCCACCGAAGCCGGGCCTATGACTGGGGGCGCAAGCTGTGTGCGAAATTGCGTGAGCTGATTCCTCGCCAGCTTTTCGAGGTAGTTATCCAGGCGGCTATAGGCTCACGGGTCATTGCACGGGAGACACTCAAGCCACTGCGCAAGAACGTGCTGGCGAAGTGCTATGGCGGGGACGTCACGCGCAAGCGGAAACTTCTGGAACGCCAAAAAGAGGGGAAGAAGCGCATGAAACAAGTTGGACGGGTAGAAATTCCTCAGGAGGCATTTCTGGCGGTGTTGAGCATAGAGAAATGAGGGATAGCATGGTACAGTTAAGAGAACTTGCACGATCAGCGTGGGCGCAGTATCGTGAAGCGCGCCGCCGTCGCAAGGCGCAGCGGCGGAAGCCGCGGAGCCCAGGAGAGGCTGTGACATCGTGGGTGCGCAGCTTGCTCGGAGCACTGCTCATCGTGATGGTTCTGAATGGACTGGCCATTGCTTCCTTCGTGGTGCCCACGGGTTCGATGGAAGGCACAGTGCAGGCTGGGGATTTCCTCTTCGTCAACCGTGTTGTCTTTGGTCCATCCACGCCGCAGATTATCCCGTTCTTCAACATTGCCCTACCGTATATGCGCTTGCCTGGGTTACGGCAGCCCCAGCGCGGCGACGTTATCGTGTTTATCTTTCCCGGTTACCGGGACGAGGTAGAGCCGCGGGAGTTCCAGTACTACCTCAAGCGCTGTGTAGCAGTCGCTGGAGACACAGTCGAGTTGCGGAACAAGCGGCTTTTTGTCAACGGTGTGGAACAGCCTTTGCCCCCGCATGCGGTTGTAACTCACTTGCCTCCTCCGCCGGGGGACCAATACCGGACGTTTCCCCGTGGACGCGGTTACACGCGGGATAACTACGGGCCGATCCGTGTTCCGAAACGGGGCGATACTATTGGATTGAGTCTTTCGACCTTGCTGGAGTGGGACACCTTTATCCGCCGTGAAGGGCACGCTATTGCTGTTCGTGATGGCAAAATTTTGATAGACGGTAAGCCTGCAAGCTTCTACGTCGTGGAGCGTGACTACTGTTTTGGGCTGGGAGATAATCGTGACAACAGCGAGGACAGTCGTTACTGGGGCTTTATTCCTGTGGATAACGTTGTAGGAAGACCGATGATGGTGTACTGGTCGTGGGATCCGCTTATTCCCCTGAGTTCGTTCCTGGACAAGCTGGGCAGTATCCGCTGGGGACGCATTGGGACTCTTGTGAAGTAGATGCGCTTCTCTATAAACCTCCGTATCGCTCAGCGCTGGTGGCACTCGTGGCAGTTGAGCCGCTCGGTCGTAAAGCCCCGTAGGATGGTGCACCATGACTTTCGCTCCAGGGGACGGCTCCGCGGGCGCGATCTTTTTGAGGCCGCCGCACTTGCCCTGCTGGTCGGATTGTTGCTCAAGCTGTTGGTGGTAGATTTCTGCCGTGTTCCCTCAGGGTCTATGATGCCTACCCTCCTGCCTGGGGATCATGTTGTAGTAAGTAGGGCTGCCTATGCCGTTGGGCTTCCTGAACGGTTGCCGTTCATCTCCGTTTGGCTGCCGGTGGAGTTAAGGTTGTGGTACCGATTCCCCAAGCGCTGGGATGTGATTGTTATTGACTTTCCGGGTCGGCCCGGGCAGGCGCGTCCCGATACTCCCCAGTATTATATCAAGCGTGTCGTCGGGCTTCCCGGCGATACTTTGCGCTTTTCTGGGGACACGCTCATCATCAACCGTGTGGCATACTGGTTACCAGGCCTGCGGGAACCCCTAAGAAACCTTGTTGTTCCCTACCGTGGGATGACTGTTCCTCTCTCGGTGGCGTCGGCAGCAGAATGGCTACCCCTGGTACTGCGCGATGGAGCTCAGGCGGAGGTAAGGCAAGATGGTGTCTACATAAATGGCCAGCCCGCACAGTCCTATGTCGTGCGGCACGACTATGTATTTGTCATGGGCGATAATTACCGCACCAGTTGGGACTCCCGTTCCTGGGGGGTAGTCCCCCAAGGTGCCATTGTGGGGAAGGCCATACTGGTTTACTACTCCCGGTCTGAAGATGGGCACACTCGGTGGAACCGTATCGGACGTTTCCTGTACTAATGCGAGGTCTCTATCTCCATATCCCTTTCTGCGAACACAAGTGCTGCTACTGTGACTTCTACTCCGTGGAACGGCTGGAACTGCTGGAGCTCTTCGTCGCGGCTCTTTGCCGGGAAATAGAGTTGCTGGCCGAACAGCTTCCTGAGGCGGTAGCCGAGCCAATAGGAACGGTGTACTTTGGAGGCGGGACCCCGTCATTGCTCGCTCCTCAGCAGATGGAACGCATCGTTACACGAGTTCACCGTAGCTTTCGGCTTGAGCCGTGGGCAGAGTGGAGCATCGAGTGTAATCCTGGGACGGTTGACCCCGAGCGGCTCCGTGCATATCGGGAATTGGGCATCAACCGAATCAGCTTTGGCGTGCAGTCTTTCCAGGATGAGGAACTCCGCTCTTTGGAGCGCATCCATACGGCACGGGAAGCTATACAGGCAGTGGAATGGGCCCAGCAAGTGGGGTTTATCAACCTCAACGTTGATCTTATGTTTGCTGTCCCTGGGCAAACATTGCGGTCATGGCGGAAGACGCTACAACAAGCGCTGGCACTGGCACCGAAACATATCTCCGCTTATAGCCTTATCTGGGAGCGTGGTACTCCGCTATATGCTCGATGGCAACGGGGCGAGATTGCCCCCGTAGCGGAGGAACTGGACGCAGCGCAATATGAGCTGGCAGCAGAGATGTTGGGCAGCTCTGGTTACGTCCATTACGAGGTTTCCAATTTTGCCCGACCTGGGTACGCTTGCCGACATAATTTGTTGTACTGGCATGGGGCGGAGTATATTGCACTTGGCCCTTCCGCACACGGGCATTTGCAGGGGCGCCGATATTGGAATGTGCGCAACCTTCGACGATATATGGAGTCCATCGCCCGGGGTAGTCTTCCCGTAGCGGGATCAGAGCGCATTGGTCCTCGGGAGCGTTTGGAGGAGCTCATCTTCCTGGGACTCCGCGCCGATGGGATCCGGTTTGACCGTCTCAGACAAGAGTTTGATATCGAGCTCGCCGTGGAGGCAGCTTCCTTACTGGAACAGTGGTCTGAGCAGGGGTTGGTGTATCTCCACACCCCGGACAGGCTTTGGCTTAACTGGCGTGGATATGCTATCTGCAACAACCTGGCTGGCGATCTAATGCTTTGCGCCGAGAGAGCGTGGGAGCTTAGTAGGAAGAGCGGGTCTTTTGCACTTACCCCTCCAGTGGCCGAATAGGTAAAAGCGTCCGGAGTTGTTCAGGAGTTGCAACGGGTGGCTGGCAAGCGCCATTGGTGCAGACGTAAGCAGTGGCCTCGGATGGGAGGGGATATGAAGAATATGCAGGTGCTAATGTCCTAAGTCGTTCCAGTGCCTGGTTCCCCACGGCTCCCAGCAGTACAGTGCGGGGAAGGAAGTGGCGATGTCCCTCGTGAAGCAGTGCCCAGAATTCTCGGGTCGGTTCCGGTGTAATGAGGCATAGCTCCGTCGTGGGGCCCAGAGCCATATCCAGTGCCGTGAGGAAGGTGGGGAATGCCATCGGAGCTCGGGAGAGATTGACGGGGAGGTTTGCCAAGGCGGTCTCTGCCCGTGTGCGCCATGCCGGGTCACCGGTGATGTGGGCCAGCCGTAGAAAGTTCCAGCAAGCGACCGCGGCACCAGACGGGACGGCTCCGTCAGAATCCTCCCGATAGCGGAGCGGGAGCTCGGTATCTTCGGGTGTGGAAAGAAAAAAGCTCTTGGCGGTGTCGTCCCAGAAACGTTCATAGAGTTGCTCGCCTAAGGTCAAGGCAGCTTGTAGAAAATCAAGGTCCAGGGTCGTAGCGTAGAGCTCCACCATAGCCCAAAGCAGAAATGCGTAGTCATCCAGTAGGGCTGGTACAGCCCATTCGCCCTCGGCGTACCGGTGGAAGAGGCGGCCGTGACGGTGCCACTGTTCAAGGAGCCACCTGGCGGCATGCAGGGCCAGTGTGTGGCAGTGATTGTCACCAAGACTACGGGCGGCAACGGCGAGGGCCGCTACCATAAGCCCATTCCAGTCAGTGAGCACCTTTTCGTCTCGTTGGGGTGGGGTGCGGCGTTGTCGGCGGGCAAAGAGCTTCCGCCGGATGACGTCCCAGCGCTGCTGAAGCTCCATCGGGGGGACATGAAAGTGATTGCTGAGTGCTTCCCACGGTGCTGTCTGGAAGAGATGATTGTACCTGCTGCCCGGAACATTCCCTTGTGGATCAACACCAAAGGCGAAGCAGAGGAGGTCGTATTCGTCTTGAGAAAGTAGAGACCGCAGCTCAGCATCGCTCCAGAGGTAGAAGGCCCCTTCTTCGCCAGCGCTCTCGGCGTCCTCAGCGGTGTAAAAGACTCCCTCAGGGGCAAGAAGCTCGCGTTCGCAGTAGTGCACAAGCTCCCGGACTGTCTGTTCCCAGATGGGGTTTTGGCGAATCTGGAAGGCTTCGGAGTAGGCAAGGATAAGGAGGGCCTGGTCGTACAGCATTTTTTCAAAGTGCGGGATGCGCCAGCGCTCGTCAGTTGCATAGCGGTGGAAGCCAAAGCCAACATGGTCGTAGATGCCCCCAAAGCGCATGTGCAGTAAAGATTGCTCTACCATGGACAGTGCTTGGGGGTCA
>JANWXA010000120.1 GCA_025055465.1 Candidatus Kapaibacterium sp. | reverse complement strand
GGAGGCGTACTTCCTTGCCCGAACGCTCTGCGAACAACAGCCAGGGTTCTTCCGCCAGCACACCACGCCACAGGTTGAGCCCCACCTGGAGCCCCAGAGCTGCCACGACGAGGACCCACAGAACTTCGCTCATCCCACCATACCCCCTACGGGCGAAACTCCTTCTGCACAATTTGAACTGGCTGCGGATAGCGTAGCCTCCCAAGTGGTGTGGATAACGTCGGCTGCACCTCTACGGTGACGCGTGAGGCATCCCCACCGACTCCCGCAATGTCCAGCGCTAACCTGAGCACGTCCTCATAGTGCCGCTGATAGAAAAACTGGTACAAGTCCATACGGACCCGCAGAGGGAATACTATAGCCTCGCCCGCTGCCGGAACTTCAATAGGTTGGGGCAATGAACCCGTCACTGTAGGAACAGCATCTATAAGCAGCCGCCACTCCATTTCCGTCAGCGTTATGGGAATACGACGGCGCCCTTCCCGCCCGTCGTTGGGATTGCGTACGGCAATTTCTACAGTAAACTCGGCCGGCAGTGTACCTCGCCGATAGAATGTCAGAAGCTGGGTAGCTTCTGCAACTGTCACATCTCCCACCGTCTGCCTCTGTGCCAAGGGGATACCTGCTAAGGTGAAGTCCCTAATCCCATGCAGCCGAAACTGCAGACGCTCGATCCCTATCAGGGCTTCTGTTACCTGGCGTACAGTTCCGCAGCCCAGCAAAGTCACGACTATGCTGATGGCGGCGGCTCGCCCAAACCCAGGGAGTCCCATATCTCGTAAAGCTCGGGCGGAAGGGAAACCCCTGCCCCCGTCTGTCTGACATGGTCGTACAACAGCCGACACCCTCGCCGCAGGTGGCTCAGTGTTGTTAGGAGCTTGACTTTCGCTATCAACAATCGCTCGTCCACAGGTTTGCCCAGAAAGTCATCAGCACCAGCCTCTATTGCCCGAACCTGGTTGGAAACGTCGTTGAGCGCTGTTACTATGACCACAGGAACCAACGCTGTCTCTTCTTGCTGCCGCAGGCGACGAACGGTCGTATAGCCGTCCATCTGCGGCATCATGACGTCCAGCACAATTGCATCGGGCGCACGCTGGGCAACCGTCTCTAAGCACTCTGTCCCATCATAGGCCTCGGCTACTTCATAGCCATGCTTTTCCAAGTAGCGTCGTAAGAGCTTGACCGTGATACGGTTGTCATCCACCACCAATACGTACGGAACGCCCACAGTCGCTCTCCTGGAATTGCTGGAACAAACCCAGTAAAAGCAAAGGCAACTTTCCTGCCACTTTCACTGCATTAGAGCTCCCACACCGTAAATCGCCCCCAACCACATCCCCCAGGCAGCGTAGCTCCAGAGCATTCCACGCCACGTCGGCAGAGCCGCCGCTCGAGCCAAGACAAATCCTAAGAGCCCGAACTGCGCCACTGCTCCCAAGTGTACCCGTGATAGAACACTAAAAAGCAAGTACTCTTCCTGGGCGGACCAAAACGCCCCTAAACTGGGCTGCACCTGCAAGGACTGTCCCAGGACCTGCAGCGCCGCTGAAAGAACCTCGCCTGCTGCCCCCAGCCAACTAACGTACCCCAGCGCCGTTACCAGCACGGCAAAAGATAGAGCGCTCCAGCGCACCGCTAACACCGGCTGTAGCAACCACAGCAGCCCCAAGAGGGACAGCAGCATCACAGTGTTGTTAATCAAACCGCCAACCAAGCTCCGCGGGAGCGAGAACCCAAGTCCTTCCTGAAGCCGCTGCCGCAATTGGCTCTGCTGTTCCGCCGTTAGTTCCGGATGTTTTGCAATATATACCTCCAGCCGCTGCTCCACAAGCTGTCCTAACTGATGTCGCAAAGCAGGAGTATTGGTATGGAACCAATTCGTTAGCACCGAGGCTGCTGTCATGATGAGAAGCGCCATAACAAATACCTTGCCAGCATAAACGCCAAGAGAGTCCACGAGCTGTGCAGGGGTTGTTACAACTGCAGCAAATCCTTTTAGCCACGCGAACTTGTCCGCACTCTGAGGTTCTGGTTGAGATCCCATCTGCATTTCCACGGTGTATAGGAACCACCTAAAGTCAACGACTACGACGAACTCTCCAGCAAGACAGTGCCTACAAGCTACAAGCGCACATAGGCGCTTAATTCCGAATGCGCTGCCATTCGCTGAAGGATACGCCGAACAACTGGAGCCGCTACTTGTCCGCCGGAAGTAGCCCGCCGCGGTTGCACAATCATCACAAGAACAACCATGCGTGGATGTTCCGCCGGCACTATGGCCACAAAGGATGCCGTATGCGCTTCCCGGCTATAACGTCCATCAACAAGCTGCTGCGCTGTTCCTGTTTTCCCCGCAATGGCCAGTCCCGGAATACGGGCATATTGGCCCGTTCCCTCCTCCACGACGCTTATCAGCAGCTCCCGTAATTGGCGGGCCGTCCCCGCCGTAATGACCTGCCGAATACGCCGCGGCGGGAGAATGACAGTATCCCCCTGTGCCGGCTCCCAGAAGGCTTCCACCAAGCGAGGCTGCATCAATACCCCATCATTGGCAATAGCCGCATAGGCACATGCAAGCTGTAAAGGGGTCGCTGCCAAGCCATAACCGAACCCCCAGAACAAGGGTGTCTGTGATTGGAACTGCTCTGGTTTGGGCACAATCCCAGAGGCTTCCGCCGGAAGCACTATGCCAGTGGGCACACCAAAGCCGAAATCCCGGACATACCGATACAGAACCCGTTTGGGAAGGCGTTGAGCAAGTTCAGCAAACACAATGTTGCTGGAAAGAGCTAATGCACGGCGTATAGTGGTCTGCCCCAGAGGATACTCATCTGTAATACGGTGTCCGCTAACATCCCAGTACCCATTGCGCCCGTCAAGGGTATCGGTAATCCGCAAGAGGCCTTGCTCCAGCGCGGCTGCTGCAATAATGGGTTTAAGTATTGAGCCCGGCTCATACACATCGCTGACCAACGGAGCATGAGCGCTGCCGAGCGGTGGATTCGGCACAACCGCGCAGGCGCGAATCGCGCCGGTTGCAGACTCCATAGCGACGGCAATCCCTGCCGCCGCCTCTGCCTGCCGCACTCCTTGGGTCACCTCATATGCAACGATCCGCTGCAAGTTCGCATCTAATGTTGTACGCAAGGCCAGCGGCGGTGGCGGCGGATTGAGTACGTGCTCTATGGTAGGGAAAAGTCTTCCGCGGGCATCCCTCCGCATAAGCACGGTTACCGGCTCCGTCCTCAGAAGCGAATCGTACGTTAGCTCTAATCCCGACAGACCCTGCTGGTCAATGCCAACGCCGCCCAGTACCGGCAGGAACAAGTTCCCGTAGACGTAAACACGGGCACGCTCCCGCAAGCGCACCAGTCCAGGCTCATCCAAGGTATCCAACCCTCGTGTGTCCTTCCCCCAGACGCCCCGCCGTAGCCAGAGGAAACGTCCTTGGGCTGTGGAGATGCGTCGTAGGCACTCAGCGGAATCTATACCCAGCACACGATGGGCCTGGCCGCACAGGCACTCAGCACAACGCACTGCTACCGGATCCACCCCGTACGATGGCGCCTCTACACTGGCGGCCAGCACCTCACCATGGCGGTCAGTTATCTCCCCACGGGTAGGGAAGAGCTGAAGCCGAACGTAAGCCTGCTGCTGCACTGTGACGCGCAGCTTCTCGCTGGAAAGGACATGGAGATGGAAAAGGCGTACCCAAACCACCCCAAAGCCAAGACTTACCATCACAGCCACAACCCACGGGATCCACCGCCGCTGGCCCGACCTGTACCGGGTAGGCTCTGCAGAGGGAACTGACATAGAACAATGCCGGCTTCACTTATCAGCCCGACATTCCCTGGAACAAGAGCATGAGAAAATCACCGACGATGTAGCCGACTACAGCAACACCAAGCCCGACCAAGAACATATCCAGACCACTGCGCACGACATTGCGTCCGGTAAATACACTGCGAGCTGCCCCGACAACAAAGTGCATGAGCATGCTGACGGCAAAAGAAATCCAGATAACGAGGCCACCATACCCAAAAAAGAAGGGGACAACCGGGACCAACGCCCCTAATGCAGTAGCTGCTCCCGTCACTATGCCTTCCCGCAATGGAGAAACACGGAATTCCCCAATCCCCAGCTCTTCCCGCACTTTTTCCTGCAATGCAATCTCCGGATTTATCATGACCTGTTCGGCTGCGCGGCGTGCCGCTTCCGGCGGCATCCCCTTGGCCTGGTACAACAGTGCCAATTCCTCCTGTTCCAGCTCCGGCATTAGGCGCAACTCCTCTCGCTCCATCTGGATTTCATGCTCATATACCTCGCGTTCGCTCTTAGCAGCCAAGTATCCGCTGGCACCCATAGAGAGAGCATCCGCTACCAGCCCAGCAAGACCGGAAAGAAGGACAATGTGGGGAGCAACCTCCGCCCCGATGACTCCCATGACCAGCCCGAAGTTCGCCGTCAAGCCATCGTTAAACCCATAAACCACGTTGCGTAGAAAGCCGCCGGACTCTGCCTGATGCCAAGGTTCCCCGCTCCGTCCCAATACATGGCTCAGTTGGGTGATGTGCTCTGCTTCATCACGAGCTATACGGGAAGCGACTTGGACAAGGCGTGTCGGTAAACGATGGCGTTCTCGCAAGTAGCGCTGGACTTCGCGGGACTCCTCATGGAGGCGAGCTCTCAGAACATAACGCCGGTTTCCACGGCGCAGCATCCACAGGAAGAAGCGTGTGCGCAGGCTTAGCGGACGCGGTTTCGGCACCACTCCGTTCTCGCGAAGCAGCTCCTCAAACCATGCCCGATGCCGGCGCTCTACCTGTGCCAGCTCCCGGTAAAGCGATTGCCGCTCTGGATCAGGCTCCGTCTCCGCGAGTGCATCATAAATCAGTGCCGATTCGGTTTCGTCCTGCCAATGCTCCAGTAAACGGCGTACATCCATCATAGGTGCTTCGGTCAGCCGACAACTACTCCTGGACCTTCAGGACGAAGAACATGTGCCTCCCACGTGATGGAGCAGCCTGAACGGCGCACCATAATAGAGGCACTACAGTACGTCCCTTGTGAAAGCTCTATCGCCCGGTAGAGGTCCTGCTCTGCTGCGTCAGGGCTGGTGAGCTCATAGCGTAAGTGAATCCGAGTAAACACCTTCGGATGCTCCGCGGCGCGCTCTGCTTCTGCCACTATACGGAACGCGATCACAGTGCGCCGCTTCTTTCGGACAATGCTTAGCACATCCATCGCCGTACAGGCCATCACAGCTTGAAGAAGGACCTCCATCGGCCGCGCAGCACTGTCACGGCCCCCCACGGCAGGGTCAGCATCGAAAGAGGTAGACTGCCCACGTTCGTTGCGGCCTTCAAAGCGCATAGCGGCATCCACCAGCTCCAGGGTTGCTTTCATAGCTCATCCCTTCCCTTTTTGAAACATCATCAATTCTTCCCGTCCCCGACGGGCAGGGTGCGAACATTGAGGAACTTCATGCCTACGCAATACCAAACCGTGGCGCTGCCCCAGCTCGAGGACTTCCTCGCGACACACTGGGAACGGGGGACCAACAAGGGATGGCTCTGGGGTCACCGGGAAGAACAGCCCAACAAACCAACCGCCAGGGGATAGCAGTCGACTCATCACGGAGAAATAGTCACAGCGGCGCCATGGAGCAATAGCGCAATAGCATGTATACTCCACTACGGCATCCACAGGCTGTACACAGTGCTCGGGAAGATGAAAAAGATCCACACAGAGTAGCTGTACAGGAAGGCTGGTGTGAGCAAGACGTGCTTGCAACACCTGCAATGGCTCTGGGGCAAAATCCACGGCAATTACCTCGTAGCCCGCCCGCGCAAACAGAAGCACATCATGCCCATACCCGCAACCTGGAACGAGGACGCGGCTTCGCCTCCCCTCTTGCATTGCTGGCACCGGGAACAGTCCTTCTGCCAGCAGCACCTGGAACACAGGGGTTTCGCCCCCAAGGTCCCACCCCGTTTCTCCCTGCTGGTACCGCTCGGACCAATATGCCGGCATACCAACATCCATTCGAAAGCCGCCCGCAAGTGCAGGAAACCAGCTACAAACTTAGATAAAATGGCTAAAGCTCTCCATTTGCCATGCATGAAAGGCGGTCAGCGAACGTCTTAGGCACGCAAAAGCGTCTTCCGGCGCCGGAGAGCTTACACACCCCTGAGGTATCCCCGGCAGGAGCGCTCACCAGC
>JANWXA010000011.1 GCA_025055465.1 Candidatus Kapaibacterium sp. | reverse complement strand
ACGCCGGTCAGTTGCAGCACCGGTAAAGGCCCCACGGACGTGTCCAAAGAGTTCTGACTCCAACAGCGTTTCAGGAATTGCCGCACAATTGAGACTCACAAAGGCGCGGTGATGACGTGGACTCAATCCATGAATGGCGCGTGCAAAGAGTTCCGTGCCTGTCCCCGTTTCGCCGGTCAAAAGCACAGTGAGCTCTGTTGGGGCTACCTGCACAAGCAGGCGCATCGCCTGCCGCAGTCGTTCTGACTGTCCGACAATACCATAGCGCCACTGCAGAAGCTGAAACTGTGCCTCTTCCTCTGTGACCGGTGTCAATCGCCGTGTCGGCGACGCCATTCTTCCCACCCGCCTTCGTAAATGTAGAGCCGTTGGAAACCCAAATTGCGGAGTTGTTCAGCTACTTGGTGGCTAAGCTCACACTGTCCACCATCGCAGTAAATCAGAATAGGCTTAGTCCGAGGAAGCACAACGAGCTCCGGTATATGGGCCGCGAAATCATAAGGAAAGATATTGCGGGCTCCGGGAATATGCCCAGCAGCATAATCCTCTGGACGGCGTGCATCCACGATGAGCACATCTGGGTGCTGTAACAGTTGCAGCACCTGCTCGTAGCGAACTGCCCGAGGTGCCGATTCTTCGAGTGAGGGTGCCGGCTTAGCAGGCGAGGATGTTGTCTCCTGCAACGGTTTCTGCCGTTTCGCTAATGCCTCTTGCGGAGAACCGTCCACAGTAGGTGACTGCGTTCTCCCATCTTTCCGACCGTCCATAAGCGTTCCGGCAGCACTCGTAGCCCCCACCCGCGAAACATCGGAAGCACCCAGCTCCTGGAGCTCCCGCTGTAGCACCGTGTCTTCTATCATTTGTAACCGCTGCTGCTTGCGTAGCAGGGAAATTCCCTGAGGATTGAAAGCATTGTATACCAGTGCCAGTACACTCGCGATGCACACAATAGCAAAGGCTTCCCGCAGCACGGTTCCCATGTCCACACCTCCGTTGCGTTTGTCTCCGCACTATCTTTGACGTACAACAAGCGATTCCCTATATCAGCCCCCCTACAGCGCCTGCTGTAGATACAGAAAGGCTTCCTCCGGAGTCAGTGCTACACGAACTATAGTACGAGCCGGTGTTAATTCTGGCAGTGCTGCAGTAAGCCCCTCAAATACGCCAACCCACGGTCGCCCCACGCACACGATCGGTCTATCGGGCAGCAGATCCCGCTCTCGCAAAGCCCACAGGGCAAAGAGCTCCAGGAGGGTTCCCGTTCCACCGGGAAAGGCAACATACGCGGCACCTAACTCTATTAGCTTCTGCAACCGCTCCAGATAGCTTTGAGCAACCACGACCTCGTCCACAAATGGATTCGCTTGCCGAGAGCCGAAGTCCATTGTCACAACACCAACACGACGAACGGGATAGGAAGCCGCTCCCCGTAAGACTGCCTCCATGATACCACGATATCCCCCAGTTGCAACCCCGAAACCGGCTCCACCCAGGAGGCTACCCAAACGAACGGCATCGTAATAGGTTGGGCTCTCCGGCCCCACGCGCCCACTACCGAAAACACACACGACAACACTCATGGCAGGAAACTCCCCAGCATAAAGGAGACCACCACTGGTCCAGTACGCAATACGGGGGAACTCTGGAAGAGGCGGAAGCTCCTTCCGATAGCGGCGGCAGCCAGCCCGATAGGTGTTTCCATGACAACCCCACATCCAAGCCCATGCCGAAGAGCTTTCAAACGAATCTGCTCAGGTACTTCCCAAACACCCCCGACATCGTATCGCACAAAAGCGTCCACAGGCAACCCCAGAAGTGGCGGACCAGGCAAGGAATACGCCGCTGACAGGCGTGCCAACTGTCGTCCACGGAGCTCACTGTCCCGCATACTGACAAAGCTTTGGAGGCCGCCCAGGGCAAAGAACTCGGCCTGAGGCATTGTCGCATCGCCTGCCGCAAAGTGGAATCCCCACCACATACTATGTCTTGGAGCAAGAGGGATGGCCCGCTCGTGCACCAACTCAACACGAGTAAATCCTGTTACTCCAACAACACGCGGTGCCGTCCCCTCCAGGCTCAAATGGACCCGTTGCCCCTTGCGCGGGAACTCCGCCCGGTCCCGATTGTCATGAACGAACTGAACTCCCCAGAGTAGGGCTGTCGCGAAGGGAGGATCTCCAGCGGTAAATTCCCGCTGGCGCTCGTAGCGGAACCAACCTTCCAGGAGGTCTGCTGGCTGAAAGGGAAAACTTGCAGCAATCCGCACCCCATACCGTTGCTGGCGGGCAGTCCCAACCTCGAGGAGTCTCCACCCTGAGGGAAGAGTCTGCTCTTGAAACAAGCGAACAAGCTGCTGGCTCGCATACGCCCGCAGCCGAAGAGCAGCCCACACCTCCGGGAAAGCCCGCTGCAGGGAGAATTGCGCTGCTGCCAAAGCGTCTCGCGGTCCAATGCCAGCGGAAAATCGAACCTCTATCTGCCGGGACATGCCCTCCCGATGGATTGCCTCCAACCACAGGCGAGTGTAACGCTCATTGTCGCTGCGAACGCCAATATGGAGCCGCTGTGTCGGCTCTCGTTGGACAAAGAGATGCAAGCCTAACCCCGCCTGCCCCTGCCACAGACGAGCCTCGAGAGTCCGGAAGAGACCAGAATGCTGCAGTTGGCGCCACCGTTGGCCTAATCTTTCCCACTCCACCGGTTCTCCCTCCCTTAGGCTCAGAAGGCTTTGGAGCTCACGACATTGGTCCGTGGACAATCCTGTACACCGCACATGCTGCAGCAGCTCCGAGCGCAGCCATATTTGGAGACAGGAATCCGCTTCCGACCACCCCACAGGGGCAACAAATCCGTATCCCGCCTGGGATAGCCGCGAAAGAAGCAACCACTCCAGCTGTTTCCACCCTGCTGGACTGGCTGATACGCCTGCTCTGGCCGTCAAGAGGCGGGCCACCGGCTCAGCAACATGGTAGGGGATACCCCAGATGTCCACCCGGTTATACCGTGGATAGGGCTCCGCCCTACAAGTGAGTACAATCCCAGAGCCATTCCACAGAGCGCGACAATGGAGCCGACGATAAGCCCCTCCGGCGCTCAGCCGAATGAGGTGTGCCAAAACTTGCGGGAGCGGCAAGCCTCGTACCCGACGCAATTCCTGCTCTTCACCTGCTGCAAAGCCAGTAACACTAAGCTCAACAACGACAGGGGCATAGCCAGGAGCGAAGTGTGCCGTATAAAGTCCCGCCAGCGAATCCCAAAGTCGCCTGTACCAGGCACGCAAGAGCGGCACGGCCCGCTCCGCTGCCTCTCGTCCTCGGTCCACCAACTCGTCAAAGCTGTGGAACTCTAACGTCCCGTGCCATCCTAACTCAGGTTCAATGATCACGTCGGCAGCCATACGATCCAACTCCACAAAGCGCTGCATCAGCAGAGAGACACTCTGATCCGCAATCGCCCACGGACTTCCAAGCTCATCCGCTCCACGCAGCGCTGCCGTTGTGTTGACCGCCACGACAAGCGCCCCCGGGAACTCCTGGCGTGCCAACCGAACAGGTAGATTCGCCTCCAAGCCCCCGTCTACCAGGAGCAGAGAATCCCAGCGCACCGGCGTATACCGCAGCGGGAAAACCGAGCTGGCTCGCAATGCCAACGCCAGATCGCCGGAACGGAGAAGGACAGTACGACCCCGCACCAAGTCCGTCGCTACCGCCCGGAAACGACACCGAAGCTGATCGAAATTCGCAGATCGGTACGGCGCCCGCCAGACCAGTTCCTGGAGAAATTCTGTCATCCGAGTCCCTGAAGATATCGCCAAGGGCAATACCGGGCGAAAACTCTCGAAATAGAGAGTCAGTAGACTGCGATCTTTTTCCTGGCGCTGATCTACAAAGAGCTGAGAGCGCTCATGCTGCTGCAATGCCAAGAGCTCATCCCAATTTGTGTTCCTCACCAGCTCTTCCAGCTCCTGCGGAGTATAGCCACAGGCATAGAGCCCCCCCACAATAGCTCCTATACTGGTCCCAACGATGGCGTCGGGCAAGAATCCTTCACGCTCAAGAACCTGCAACACTCCAATTTGCGCTATTCCACGTGCTCCACCCCCGCTGAGTACAAGGACCATCGGCGGACGCAAACGCCATGGTTCTTCCAACGTCCAAGATACCTCTGAAGCCATCGCACGGGAGAGCCACAGAAAGCCCAACGCCGTCCGGAACAGCCTATAGTACCGACGAGTCCTTTCCGACATGGGCCCTCCAGTCCTCGTACGCCTGCCGCACACCAAGGTAAAACGGCATCATCTTCCCCTCAAAGGCCCGGCGATCTTGAGCAACCAATATGGCCAGCTCTGCAGTTCCGGGATGCGTAAATACATCGGCACGGTCGGGATGACGTACCAGCTCAACCAACTGCTCCGCAACGGCCTCCGCTGAAAGAACTTTGGGCAACGGCGCTAAGGGTATCTCACGGCTTCGAGCGATCTCTTTGGAATGGCGTATTCCTTCCTGAAAAAGCACACCTAACGGCCCACCTTCAGTTACAAGTCCCCACTCTGTATCCACAGCAGCCGGGCATAGAACAGTTGCCTCAACCCCTGTCTCCAGCAGTTCTGTGCGGAGCGCGGCCACGAAACCAACCGCGGCATGTTTAGCCGCCACGTATGCGCTACAGTATGGGTACCCCCACTTCCCGGCGACGCTGGCAATTACGATAATGTGCCCCTGACGTCGTGCCTTCATGTGGGGAAGAGCCGGCGCAGCGACATACCACAGGGAAAATGCGTTGACGGCAAAGATACTCCAGAGCTGCTCCGGCGTTGTTCCCTCGACGGATGCCAGGTTTCCCCGCCCAGCATTATTGATCAGGACATCAATCTGGCCAAAATGCTCCAATGTTGTTTGCACTAAGCGACGGGCTTGCTCAGGGTCAGTCACATCGGTTGGAACAACAAGCACGGTGGATCCCAATCGCTGTGCATCGGCAGCGATTGCTTCCAAGCTCTCACGGCGCCGAGCTGCTATAGCAAGGCGCACACCCTCCTGTGCAAAGCGGCGTGCCGCTGCCGCTCCAATACCGGAGGAAGCCCCAGTTATAAGGACAACGGTTTCCGGGGTCAACTCCATCTCTTCCCGAGCCCTGCGCGTAGCACCACAAATCTTGCGGACAAGCCTATCACTCCCCCAACGCTCCTGCTATAAGGATCGCCGAATCTCAAAATTGGTGAATTCCTGCGTAGGAGTTCCCCATTGTACTTGTACTTCCTCTACGCACGCTGCCGGCGGTCCGAGACGTATTAGCCCGATTAGGCGTTCGATCGCTTCTCGGTCCCCCTCAACCACTGTCTCCACCTCATTACCGGAACAATTCCGCACAAAACCCCGTAATCCCAATTGACGCGCATAATGCAGCACAAAGTAGCGGAAGCCAACACCTTGAACAATCCCCTTTGCCCGAATATGCGCTCGGGACTGCATTACCGACGCACCACTGCATTATAAACAAAATTGCAAAGACGGACCGGAGCAGACTACAGCTACTCACCACAGCTCTGCTAATTTTGCTCAATAGTTACGAAGCCACCCCAGTGCTTCGCTTACTTCACACGGCTGACTGGCACTTAGGCAAGCGCATTGGGCGTTTCGAGCGCTTGGATGAGCAGCGCCATGCCCTGGAAGTGCTCCTGCACCACGCTGAGAACGAGCGCGTAGACGCTGTGCTCATCGCCGGCGACGTCTTTGAGAGCGCAAATCCCAATGCAGAAGCACAAGGACTGTTTTACGACATCTTGCATGAACTTGCCCGTGGGGGAGAGCGTCCGGTGCTTGTCATTGCAGGGAACCACGATTCCCCCGAGCGTCTGGAAGCCGCCGCCCGTTGGGGCCACCGCTTGGGAATCCTTCTCCTGGGTTTCCCCGAAACCACCCCACCACCAGCAGGAACGCTTCTGGGAAAAACCCTCCTTCGACGCAGCAGTCCTGGTCTCATAGAGCTGGAACATCCCCGGTGGAGCTCTCCACTACGGATTCTCCCGCTGCCCTATGCCTCGCCATATCGAATCCAGCAACCATTGGAGGAATCCTTCTTCGAGTGGCTTCGTCGCTTCTGGCACAACGCCCTCCAAGCGCGGTCTAATGAATCAATACCGACCGTTGTTCTCTCCCACCTTTACTGTCGTGCCCCCGATGGTACGATTCCGGAAGAGGACGAGGAAGAAAAGCCCGCTGCCCTCGGCGGAGCAGAACCCATCCCGCCAGAGGTATTCCCCAAGGAGGCACACTACATAGCTCTGGGCCACCTCCACCGTACCATGTTGTTGCAGCCGAGCTCTCCCACCATCGCTTATGCTGGCAGCCTTCTACCGTATTCTTTTGCCGACCCAGCACCGGAGAAGGCTGCCTTGCTGGTAGATCTGTCCTCAGCCGGAGTGCGGCAGTGTATACCGCTGCCTATCCACGGCGGACGCCCTCTCTATCGCCTGATATGTCGGAGCGTGACAGAAGCCCTTCATGAATTGACATGCCACAGTGATGCATACGTAGAGCTTGTCATCCACTGCGACCACGCTCTCACTGTGGAAGATCACCAGCGCTTGCTCCAAGCTCATCCTCGACTGGTTAGGTTGATCCCCTTACCTCGCCAGATGGGCGGTGAAACACTCTTGTCACCCACGCTACAGCAAATGGAGCAACTGGACATTGTCGAGCTCTTCGCCGCCTTCTTTCGCAGCCGCAAGGGCACAGATCCTGACCCAGCCCTCCGAGAGCTTTTCCAAGCTATTGTCCGCGAACACTTGACCAACAGTCCTGCATGATTCCCTTGGAACTCCAGGTGGATGGGCTTTTCTCCTATCGAACCCGACAAAGCGTGGATTTCCGCCCCCTGATAGATGCTGGTCTCTTCGGTATCCTGGGGCCTACCGGTAGCGGAAAATCTACCCTTGTGGAGGCCATCCTGCTCGCACTATACGGTGATTGCCCCCGAAAGGAAGGAGGAAGTGCCACACTTATCAATCCTGACCGCAAGGCTGTTTTTGTTGACTTCGTTTTTCAATTGGACAGCAACGAAGGCACCGATCGTTACCGCTGCCTCTACCAGGCGCGCTTACTGCCAACTGGCAAGGTCCAAAAGCAGCAACACCGCCTCTACCGCTGGCAGAAAGGCGCCTGGGGCGTTCCCGTGGACAACCCCGCTTCCCTCGTCACTGAGTTGCTTGGGTTGGACTATGACAATTTCTGTCGGGCTATTCTGCTGCCCCAAGGCCAGTTCCAAGAGTTTCTGCTGCTTACCCCCAGAAATCGAGCCGACGCCCTCCAAAACCTTTTCCGTCTCCATCGGTACGACCTGGGAGAGACTATCAGCTTACGGAGACGGGAAGCCGAGGCATCCGCCGATGCCATCCGGCAGCAGCAAGAGCATCTGTGCAGCCAGGCTTCAGAGGAACGACTCCAACAACTTCAACAGGAATTCAATCAGCTACGTGCTCTATGCCAAGACCTGGCTCAGCGATGTGCCGAACTGGAGTCCGCCGAATCCCGCCTGACAGCACTGGCCCAGCGGTGGGAGGAGTACCACCGCTTGCGGCACGAACTAGAACAACGCCGCCAAGAAGCTTCCACCATTGCCCGAGACCGGGAGCGACTGGAGCAGCTTCTGCATTGCAGGGAGAACCTCCAGCCTCTTTGGGAGCGCCTCCAACAACTAAAGCAAGACCAGCTCCGCATCGCTGAAGACCAGCAACAGGTTCGGCAGCAATACGAATCCCTCACCCAACAGCTTGACATGGTCGAGCCGCTCTACGACCAACGCCGGCAGGAATACGACCGCCGCCATGAGCTTCGACGTCAAGCAGAGCTCTACCACTACGCCCTTCAATACGCCGAGCTCTATCTCCAGCGCTCTGCTCTCGAGGGCCGCCTACAGGAAAGCAAGAAACTTCTCGCCGAGCTCTGTTCCCAACGTCAAACTCTCAACCAGCGCCTGGCAGAGCACCGACAACAACGATACCGCCTCAACGAAGAACTCCGCCGCCTTGCCGACCTTCCTGAGCTTGTCCAGTGGTACGAGCGCGCCAGCTCGCTGTACCGTGAACAGCAGGAAATAGAGGCCGAGCTCCAAAGTCTATCCGAGACCGAAGGTTCCCTCATACAGCACTTCTGGGAACGGTGTGCTATACTCCCGGAGGCCTACCGACCACTGCCCGAGGCAGCGCGAGACTTCGCGCAAGCCTTACAAGCTGTTGAGCTCCAGCTACAAGCCGCACGAGAGAGACTACAACGGGACGTAGACGCTCTCCAGCATCTCAACGCTGCTGCCGAGCTTGCCCGCCGCCTTCTCCCCGGTGTCCCCTGCCCCGTCTGCGGTTCCCCACACCACCCTGCGCCCCGCCTCCCCGACCCCACCGCCGAACAGCGTAGTCACGAACTTCATACGGAGCTGTCCCGCCTCCAACAGGCTGCCGACCTCGTACGCCAAAGCTACTTCGAGCTTCAGGCTCAATCCCGCCAGATCACCGAACGGCGCCGCCACCTGCACGAACGTCTTCAAGTTCTTCAACACCAGCTTGCCGAGCACCACCGCTCTTTCCGGTGGACGGAGTGGTCGCCCGGCAGTCCGCAGCAACTGGAAATAGCTCAGCAGCGGCACCTCGCTCTCCAGGCCGAGCTACGGCAGCACGACACCGAAGAGGAATCCCTTCATTCCCAGATTGATGCCTTAGAGTACCAGGAGCAACAGCACCGACGGGATTATGAGGAGCTCGCTGCAAACTACACAAGTCTCGTAGGACAGTGTGAGCTCATCTACCCCAAGGTGCCCGCTGAACTTCGTGAACTGACGCCTGATGCCCTCCGGGACGCTCTACACGGCTTGCAGCGACATTTACAGAGCATAGAACAGGAATTTCCAGAATTGGAACGGCAGTACCGGCAGCTACGCGACAACGCCAAAGAGCTTCATGTTCAATGCAAACTGCTTCGCGCCCAATTAGAAAGGCTAACTACAGAGCTGGAATCGTGCTATCGGCTCTTTAACGCCGAATGCTCTGCCAAGGGACTGAGCACAGATGAAGCTGAGCAGCTCCTTCGGGGCCCCCTAGACATTGCCGGAGAGCTCCGACGCTTACAGGATTTTGAATACCATACACGTGCCCTGGAAGCCCGATGTGCCGAGCTGGAGAGCGATGCCCTTCAGTACGACCCAGACACCCATGAGCGCCTTCGCGCCGAATTAGAAGCCACACGCCAGCACTTACACGAGCTCCACGAACGAGTAGGGAGCCTTCGTGCACAGCTCGATTCGATGGAGCGCGACCTCACCGAACAACAGCGGCTCAACCACCTATACCAAGAACTTCTCGGCCGTAGCCAACGACTCAAGATATTGGACGACCTTTTCCGAGGGAATGCTTTCGTCAACTTCGTTGCACAAACGTATCTGCGCAGCCTGTGTCAGCAGGCAAACCTCTATTTCCGTCAGTGGACGCACGGAGCACTAGAGTTAGACGTTGGAGAAGGCTCTCAACTTCTGATTCGAGACCTGACTTACGGTGGCGCTCCCCGTCCCGTCGGAAACCTCTCTGGTGGCCAGTGCTTTCAAGCTTCGCTCTCCATGGCTCTGGCACTCTCGGATATGGTGCGCGCTTCTGCTCGGCTCCGGCGCTGCCTTTTCTTCGTAGATGAAGGCTTCGGGAACCTGGACCGAGAATCCCTCCTATTGGTTATGGAGACCCTGCGCTCCTTACGTCGCCAGGGGCGCCTGGTCGGTATCATCTCGCACCGCGAGGACCTCCAGCAAGAGTTGGACGCCTACATCCGCATCACTCACAGCGCCCGTCATGGCTCCCTCATTCAGTCCGGTTGGCAAACCAATGGAGCTACGTAAAGTATACCTACTGGCACACACACACATTGATCCCGTCTGGCTCTGGGACTGGCAGGAAGGGGTTGCTGTCACTTTAGCAACCTTTCGCAGCGTCGTCGAACTCTGTCAGCTCTTCCCCGAGTTGCGTTTCAATCAAAACGAAGCGCTCCTATACCGCTGGGTGGAACTTTACGAGCCCGAACTCCTACAGCAAATCCAAGCACTGCTCCAACGCAACCAGTGGCACATCGCCGGCGGGTGGTATCTCCAACCTGATTGCAATCTCCCCTCCGGAGAAGCCATGATTCGACAAATTATGTTCGGAAGGCGCTACTTCGCCCGCACCTTTGGCATCAACCCCACTGTCGCGCTCAATGTAGATTCTTTCGGACACAGCCGAGGATTAGTACAAATACTGGCGCGCAGTGGCTATCGTGCCTACATTTTTTGCCGGCCTCCACACGGATGGCTCAAGCTGCCCCAGAGCCTCTTCCTCTGGCAGGGTGTAGATGGATCAAGCATCATTGCTATCCGTGCCGATGCCCACTACAACACTCCGCTCGGCAAAGCTGCCGAAAAGCTCCGCGCCTTTGTGTCCTCCTGCCCTGACTCTATCCCAGTGCTTTTCTTCTGGGGTGTAGGCAACCATGGTGGCGGGCCATCTGCAACAGACCTTCAAGCATTCCGGAAGTTGCAAGACGAGCAGCCGCAGTGGGACCTCCAGCATTCTACACCCGAAGAATACGCGGCAGCAGTAGAACCGTTGCGCCCCTCCCTCCCCACATTCCCCCAGAGTCTACGCCCATGGGCCGTGGGTGCCTATACAACTAACATCCGCCTCAAACAACTTTACCGCCGCACTGAGGAGCGCCTCCTGATTGCCGAAATGATGGCAGCCAGCACCTTCTTCCAGGGACTACGGCCCTATCCTGAAGAACAGCTACACCAAGCCTGGGAAGACCTGTTGTTCTGCCAGTTCCACGACATTCTCGCCGGTACATGTACAGAATCGGTCAGTCACACAGCGTCGCAGCGCCTCTACCGCGCACTTCAGATTGGAGACGAACTCATCTTCTCATCCTTCGCTGCTTTAGCAGCAAGCCATCCCCGAGCGGCTCCCGGGGAGTTCCCTATCCTGGTCTACAACCCACACCCGTATCCCGTGAAGACCCTGTTGGAGTGTGAATTCCAACCCGAGGAACCAAACCGTTCAGACCTTCACGCCTCGCCGCGCCTTTTTTCCGAGACCGGCGAAGTGATCCCCTGTCAGGAGGTTAGACCCGAGAGCAACGTACCGCAGGACCTCCGCAAACACATCCTCTTCCGGGCGGTTCTGCAACCACAGCAGATGCACCGGTTCATCTGCCGTTTCGCGTACGTACCGCCACCAAGTCCTCCAGTGACAAGCGAACCCAACTGGATCCGGGTCCGGACTGCGGAGATTGAGGTCTGGGTTAGCCGACTAACGGGGTTGCTGGAACGCTACCGAGTGTTAGGGCGAGAATACGCCCGCACGGGCATGGCGCGCCTGCTGGTTCTCCCCGATGACGCCGACGCATGGGGTATGCGAGTGCGCCATTTCCGACGGAAGGCCCGCCCTTTCCGTCTCCTACCGAAAACTAAAGCCGCATGGTTTGCCGGTCTCCCCGAAGGCATCCACCCCGTTCGCATTGTGGAGAGTGGGGAACTCTGTACCACGATAGAAGTCCTGCTGCACTACCGTTACCGTTCTTTTGCCTGCCTGCACTACATCATCCCACACGAGGGCACAGAGATCGAATTACGCCTGCGCCTCCTCTGGAACGAGCGCGACAGCCTGCTCAAGCTTGCATTCCCAACACGCCTTATCCACGCCCGACTCTATGGGCAGAGCATGTTCGCCGCCGAGGAACTTCCGGCAAACGGCTCAGAACAAGTGGCACAGCGTTGGATCTACCTCGTAGAGGAGCCCTGGGCCTTTAGCTGCATTACAGACAGCACATACGGCATGGATTGCCGCAATGGCGAACTCCGCCTCTCGCTTGTACGTTCACCCGCTTATTCTGGACATCCCGTCAGCGGACGCAAGCACATTGTGCCCCCTAACCGTTTCACTCCCCGCGTAGACCAAGGTGAACACCTGTTCCGGTTCTGGCTCAACGCTGGTGAGAGTAGCAGTCGTCGGCAAGCCCTGGAGCGTGAAAGTCTGCTCCGGTTGTGCCCGCCCCTTGCCTACCTGTTTTACCCTTCAGGTGCTGGGCAGCCCGCCCAGCCCCTATGCGTTGTAGACGACCCCGCCGTTATCGTGACCGCTCTGAAGAAGACCGAAAGCACCAATGCTCTTGTTCTACGCCTGTGGGAGCCAACCGGGCAGCGGCGTTTCTGCCAGCTCCGCTTCCCCGCCTTTGGCTATTGTACTACTGTAGAATTGGCCCCCTTCGCCATTGCGACCTTCATCGTTGAGCCACAGCAAGGCACCATTACAGAAGCCGGACTGTTAGAGCAACCTCTCGGCCTCCCGAGAGTCATGGAACCCTGCCCGGACACTCTAACCGATCAGCGCAGTTCAGTTGACCCAGGCTCTTCTGGTATCCGGTAGATAAGCTGCCCCTCGTAGCGCTCCTTCATCGCCAGGAACGTTGGTTTCGGAATTCGCTCGAATTCTAAGGCGATGTCTAATTGCTCCTCCTGCAAACGGCGGGGATAGACTTCACTTTCGGGCTCGGTCCCTTCTGTTAAGTCGGCGATACGCTCTTCCAACTTCTGCCGAACTTGCACAGCAAGGTCGTTCGCCCGCAGTCCCATAGCTACAACAGCGGGATAGAGCGTGCCGCTCTCATCTTCTCTCATCCGCACCGCAGCAGGGTTGACTACGTAAGAGCTCATACTATCCCACAAGAATAGCCTATCACATACTGCGCCGAGTGTTGACGTCCCAACTTGAAAATTATGGCTGCAGCTAATTATTGCTTGAGGTGACCGCCAACATCTGGTAGTAGCGGCGACTTCCCACTAACTCTGCAGCGACTGCTAATTGCCGATCCTGAGATAAAAATTGCTCCCGCAGAAGATAGTGCGGCATAAAGCGTGAGAGGATCTCGCGTTCCAACGCAGGCAAAAGGTCTGCCTGATAGCGTATCAACAGCGAGCGCTCTTGCTGCCGGCTCTGCAGCAAAAGACGCTCTATCTGTCGCAAGGCAGAAGCTGGTACATTCTCTTTTGCTGCATGCTCCACTGCCTGGGACAGTGCAGCACTGAGGGGATAGAGGGCATCCCGTTTGCCATTGCGCGCAAGAAAATTCTCCAGCTCGCTGAGCAGCTCTGGTGCCGCTCGAAAATGCGGAGGAAGCTGTTTATATTGAGCTGCATACGCTGTCGCAAACCGAAATATCCAGCCTTCGCGCTGCAGCCACCGTACCGGCTCTGGCAGCGAGTCCTCCGCCAGTACAAGGGTATCGGGCTGAATACCGGAATTCCCTACCACAACACGCCCATTGCGCGTCGTGAAGTAGCGCATTGAGTCCAGCTCCTTTTGAGCAAAGACAGGGACAGGCCCCTTCTGTGGCGACCGCCCAGAGGGCATGTA
The DNA here is from genome assembly GCA_025055465.1 of Candidatus Kapaibacterium sp. GTDB lineage: Bacteria > Bacteroidota > Ignavibacteria > Kapaibacteriales > HRBIN21 > HRBIN21. Next base: position 4,401 of record JANWXA010000011.1, on the reverse strand, counting down.
GTACCGCGCCGTCGTAAGACGCAATGCTGCTCCATAGGGAAGAGATAGTACCGACTGCACGAGCCCTTTGCCAACCGAGGGAGCCCCTACAATCAGGGCACGGTCTAAATCCTGGAGGACCCCGGCGAAAATCTCCGAAGCGCTGGCACTGCCCCCATTGACGAGAACTGCCAACGGCAACTCCGCTTCTATCGGTGTCACATGTGCATAGTAGATACGGTCCTGCTGGGAGTCACGTCCCCGAACCGTTATCAATGGAAGGTTAGGCGGCACAAACAAGCCGCAGACGTTGATGCCTATATCTAACAGACCGCCTGGATTATCCCGAACATCTACGATAAGGCCGCGCAAAGGGGCTTGCTGGCGCAGCGAAGACAACGCCTGCCTCATCTCTTCGACAGCTCGCCGCGAGAATCGCTCCAGTCGAACGTATCCGACGCTATCCCGTAGAACCCGTGCGATAGTCACCGCTGGCAAACGGATCTCTTCACGGCGCACCCGCAACCGAAGTGTGTCATACCCACCCGAAAGACGTTCTCGAAGCAGAACCAACCGCAATGTCGTCCCTGGTTCTCCACGAGTGTAGTGCCGCAACCGACGCGGTGGTAACCGAAGAACGACCATAGAATCAATCTGGTAGATCCTGTCCCCCACTCGTACTCCCGCACGCCAGGCGTCGGACCCCTCATGTACTTCCACCACGGTCAGTAAGCTATCGTCGCGGGAAGCTGTGACAACCCCAATACCAGTATATGCCCCTGTTGACAAGATATCCAGCTCGTCGCTCCCCTCCTCATCAATATACCGCGTATAGGGGTCCAACTGCTTGAGCATTGCCTCCAACGATGCCTGCAGGAAGGCCTCTGGGTCCACCGGTTCCACGTACTGTGTGACTACCTGCTGCAAGAGAGCGCTAAGAATGTCCAATACTTTGGTCACTTTCGCCACAAACGGTTCCTGCGCCACTGCTGCGCCTAACGCAACCACCATAACAGTGGCAGCCAACCCCAGGAGAACGCGCCTTTGTTGCTGTTCCATTATCAGCCTAACCCAGAGGCAATTGAATCCGCTCGCGAATGCATTCCAACACCCGACATAGCGGAATCCGGACCTGCTCCATCGTATCGCGGTCCCGAATTGTCACAGTTTCGTCCTGAAGGGTTTGCCCATCTATGGTCACACAAAATGGCGTGCCAATTTCATCATGGCGGCGATACCGTCGCCCAATGGCCCCAGAGTCATCGTACTCTGCACGCAAATGACGCCGTATGTCCTCATAAAGCCTGCGAGCGGTTTCCGGCATGCCTTCACGGTTGACCAAAGGGAAAATCGCCACTTTCACTGGAGCCAATGCCGGATGGAGACGCGTGACAATACGCTTTTCTGTCGTGCCCTTTTCAGCAGGTATGTCCTCCTCGTCGTACGCGTTGCATAGGAAGGCCAAAAATGAACGAGTAGCCCCTGCGGAGGTTTCTACAACGTATGGGATGTAATGTTCACGAGTCACAGGGTCTACATATTCCAGCCGCTTGCCCGAATACTCCCGATGACGCCGAAGGTCGAAGTCCGTACGAGAATGAATCCCCTCCAGTTCTCCCCAGCCAAAGGGAAAGAGGAATTCGATATCCACAGCAGCAGCGGCGTAGTGTGCCAATTTTTCGTGGGGTTTGATTCGCAGTCGCTCCTCGGGAAGCCCCAACGCACGATACCACTGGTAGCGCTCCTGTAACCAGTACTCAAACCACCTTGATTCCGTACCTGGTCGTACGAAATATTGCATCTCCATCTGCTCAAACTCACGGGTGCGAAAGAGGAAGTTCTTGGTTGTAACTTCGTTCCGAAAGGCTTTGCCGATTTGGGCAATCCCAAACGGGACTTTCTGCCGGCTACTTTGCAATACATTGAGAAAGTTGACGTAGATACCCTGTGCTGTCTCTGGACGGAGGTAAACAATGCTGCCAGAGTCTTCTACCGGCCCGAAGAAGGTCCTAAACATCAGATTGAAGTTCCGCACCTCGGTCCACTCTCGGGTACCGGAGACTGGATCTGGGATCTGCGCTTCCATGATAATACGATAGTAGTCCTGCGGCTCCGTGGCCTGCTGCAAACGTTCCTCCCAGTGTTCTGCTTCCCTATTCCTACCCTTTGCTCGTAACCGGTCAATGTATTCTTCAATCAACGTATCGGCGCGGTACCGCATTTTGCTAATCTTGTTATCCACCATGGGGTCTGAAAATTGCTCCACATGGCCACTTGCCTCCCAAACACGGGGATGCATTAGGATAGCGGAGTCCAGCCCTTCAATATCATCCCGAAACGTCATTGCCTGCCACCATGCTTCTTTTAAGTTGCGTAGGAGCTCAACACCTAATGGACCAAAATCCCAGACACCGTTGAGCCCGCCGTAGATTTCCGAGGACTGGAACACAAATCCACGACGTTTTGCCAGCGCAACCACAGCCTCCAGCGAAGGTGCTGCCATCCGCAAATGTGTCGTTTACTGTGTTACCTGTGCCGATGATTGCTAAGTTTGCAAATTAGTAAAAGCATTCGCACGCTCTATGCATCCCATCGACGCAGAGAAACTCGTTGCCCAAATCCAGTGGGAGCTCCAGATTGGTTCACAAGCCTGGCAGGAAGGGAACGAGGGGAAAGCACGTGTCTGCGCCCGCCGAGCCGTAGCATGGTTGGTCCAGGCGCTTCCACACTGGGGGTTCACATCGTACGGCTCCCACGTTGGTGAAAACCTGCGTCGTCTCTCTGGCGACGAGAGTTTGCCGGAATCCGTTCGCCTCGCTGCACAACGCCTGCAAGGCGGGGCTCGTGCACAATTGCACGGAGGGCTTTATAGTCTTTATCCTTTGCACGATGCTGGGCTCATTCTTAGGCATTTCGCCCGGCAACTCGGGATCGAACAAGCAATCATGATGATGCTGCAGGAATTCGATTTATGCAATTCTTCTTCCGATACCTTACCGTAGCCACCTGCTTTGCCCACGGGCTCTGCGCACAGCCTACCACGCCAGTCCAGATAGATGTAAGTCCAACCACCCTGCGTCGTATTGCGGGAGATACAGCGACCATTACCGTACGGCTTCAGCTTGCCTCCGGTTGGTACACTTACAGTCTTACCCCCCAAGTTAATGCCGATGGGATAGGCCCAGAGCCCCTGCAATTGAGCCTTTCACCTTCCTCGCTGGTGCAGCTATCTGGAAAGCCTAAAGCGCCACCCCCACGACGCAAGTACGATGAAGGATTCCAGATGGAGGTAGAATACTATACAGGAACTGTGACCTTCCACCTGCCTATACGCGTTGTGGGAAGGGAACCCGGAGCATATACGGTGCACGTTAACGTGGTGTATCAGGTCTGCGATTCTACCCGGTGTCTGCCGCCGGAAGAAGTGCAACTACCGCTGCGTCTCTTCGTGGAAAACAGCACCGCTGAAGGCACAGGAGTCGTCCCCACCTTTGAGGAGCCCGCTATGCCGGCCACCCAGTCTACGCCCTCTCAGCCGGCACTACGGACCACTCCCTCCAGGGATCCTACAGATCAACCCCTCGGACGCCCAAGTTCGGACAATATCGAAAGCACAGCACCCAGAAACATTTGGCTTCTCTTGGGCTTGGCCGCCGGTGCCGGGGCATTTGCATTGCTGACTCCATGTGTCTTTCCCATGATTCCTATCACCGTCTCCTTCTTCACCAAACGGGCCGAACGTAATCGGCGTCGCGCAGTGCATGATGCTTTCCTTTACGCCCTTGGCATCATGACGACTTTTGTCGGTCTGGGATTCCTTTTCTCGCTTCTGTTCGGGGCAACGGGAATTCAGGAATTCGCCACCAATCCATGGGTCAATCTGTTTATCGCCGCTCTTTTTATTGCTTTTGCCCTCAACCTATTCGGTGCCTACGAGCTTGTGCTGCCGCCAAAAGTACTGAACCGCCTTCACCAGGCCTCGGAACAGCATAGCGCTGTAGGTGTGCTGCTAATGGGGCTGACCTTTTCGCTGACCTCATTCACGTGTACCGTTCCTTTTGTAGGGACTGCTCTCGTAGCTATTGCCGGTGGGGAATGGTTCTATCCACTCGTTGGCATGGCCGCTTTTGCAACGGTGTTTGCAGCCCCGTTTTTCCTGCTGGCACTCTTTCCGGCGGCATTAACAGCACTCCCTCGAGCAGGCACATGGATGAATAACATCAAGGTCGTAATGGGCTTCCTGGAAATAGCAGCCGCAGTAAAGTTCTTGAGCAACGCCGACCTGGTATGGGGTTGGGGTATTCTGTCGCGGGAGCTCTTTCTGGCAAGCTGGGTTATCTGCGGAGTGCTTATCACACTGTACGTCCTGGGTGCCTTCCGGCTTCCCCATGATGCACCTATCGAGCAGCTTGGCCCAGTTCG
>JANWXA010000119.1 GCA_025055465.1 Candidatus Kapaibacterium sp. | reverse complement strand
ATAGCCTGTCCACGGTTCCATCTTCGGAGGCATTGTCCACGACGATGATTTCCCCCACAATGCCTTCCAATGCTTGTTCTACTGAGTGCAGGCATTGTCGCAAAAGCTCCGCCACGTTGTGGCTGACAATAACAACGGACAGCTCTATAGCTGGCGGTTCGGCCAGTGGTGCCGCGAACTCAGCCGGCTGCGTCAGCGTAGTATCGGCGTTCATCGCGGAAAAAGCTGGATAAACGCAAGCGCCAGACCATCCAAGCAGCTTCGGAAACAATACCACGACTAAGCTTAGACAAGCCGCTGCGGCGGTCTACAAAGATAATAGGCACCTCCACAATTCGGCAGCGCAGGCGCCAAAGACGGTAGGTTACTTCGATCTGGAAAGCATAGCCATTGGAACGGATCCGTTCCCAGCGCAGTCGTCGGAGCGTGCGAGCCCAAAAAGCCTTGAAACCACTGGTAGCATCTGCAACAGGCATTCCCGTAACCCACCGAGTATAACGGTTAGCTAACCAGCTCAGAAGTAGGCGCCCCATCGGCCAATTGACGACATTGACCCCACTGACATAGCGGGAACCTATCACAGCATCCGCCTCGGACAGAGCCGCCACCAAGCGCGGAACGTCCTGAGGGTCGTGCGAGAAATCTGCATCCATTTGCACAACGACGTCATAATTCCGCTGGAGCGCCCACTGAAAGCCCTGACAGTAAGCAGATCCCAGCCCCAGCTTCTCTGGGCGGCAAAGCAGATGCACGCGCCCCGTCCTCCGCTGCTGCCACTGCCGAACCTCCTCAGCCGTTCCATCGGGCGAGGCATCGTCCACAACTAAGACCTCCGGCTCGACCGGCAACTCCAGAAGAGCTGGGATCAGCTCGGCAACATTCTCCCGCTCATTGTACGTGGGGACGATTACCAATGTGTGCACGATTCACGCCCCCTTTCCTGTAAGCATCACCCAGACTGTGCGGAGCATTATCTCCAGATCCAGCGCCAGCGATTGATTTTCAATATAGTAAAAGTCCATCGCCACTCGCTGCCGCACTCCCTCTACGGTAGGATTGTTCCACTCTGCACGGAAGCAGACCTGCCACCACCCCGTAATCCCAGGCTTGACACAGTGTCTCCGGGGATATTCAGGCACCATCTGTGTGAAGAGCTCCACGTAATACGGGCGCTCAGGGCGCGGCCCAACGATGCTCATTTCGCCTTTGAGCACGTTCCAGAATTGCGGGACTTCGTCCAAGTGCATCTTCCGCAGCCATCGCCCTACCCGGGTAACCCGTGAGTCCTGACTTTGAGTCCACGTCCTGTCAGGATCACCTTCAGGGAGCATCGTGCGGAACTTATATAGGCGGAACAGCCTGCCATTTTTCCCCACCCTTTCCTGTACAAAGAGGATAGGAGGGCCACTATCCACCAGTATTGCCAAAGCAATGAGCAGCCAAAATGGTGCTCCCCCAACCAAGACAAATAGGCTAATGACCACATCCACTGCGCGCTTGACAAACGCCTGCCACGGGCGCAATAGTTCGGGATTGACCTCCAGAAGCCTCGTACCATAAAGGCGCTGAATTCGCGCCTGCCCCATTGCTGCGTGATACAGCTCCGGCAAAATCTTGATGCCAACCCCGGTCCCCGACAATACCCCCACAACCCTCCAGAGCTCGTCTGGCTCCGGTGGGTGGAACGCCAGCAGAACCTCTTCCGGAAGATAGCGGCGGAGGAGCTGGGACAGCTCTCTTGTCGTGCCGACCACTGGAGCGGGAAAGCCGTGAACCATCTGTGCGTCAACAGCCACAATCCCCACGGGATGGTAACCCCAGTGCGGCATACGCTGTAACTCAGCAAATAGGCGTTCCACCCCATGAGCATTCCCCACCACTAATGTAGGGATGCGGATAATACCATTGTGACGTAGGTAGCGTTGGAACGCTCGGGCCACCACCCGTCCTGCACCAACCCCGAACACAAGGACCCCTGCATACAGTGCTGCTACCGCGCGAAAATTGCTTCGGTAAAATTCGCCGCTGTCTCCCAACACTAAAACCACCAAGATGGCAATACCGATTAGAACCGTCCGCAGGACAACACCAAGCTCCTCTACAGGCGGACGGCTATACCAGTCTCGGTACAACCCCGAAAGCCAGAAGAGAAACAGCCAGTAAGAAGTCAACACGCCAACGATAGACCCAACTTCCCATCCTGTTGGCACCGCCACTGAGTCAAACCAGCCGCTGACAAAACGTACCCACAGGTACAGCAATGTTGCAGCGGCAAGCGTTACAACATCCGCCGCGAGTTGGAAAAGCACCGGACTCTGCCGCCATCGCCTCCGCCAGCGAAGTCGGGACAACAGTGGAACAGGCTGTGTTACTATCGGCACCATCCTGAACGTGCAAAACTACTGGACGGCCTGGACTAATCTACCCCCCAGGAGAAGCCCCGTATTTTTGTGGCTGCTCTAAAGGCACCTATTCCGTCGATGCGCATCTCCGTGATCACCGTCGTGCTCAACGATCCCCGAGTTGGACGGGCCCTTGCCTCCATCCTCGCTCAAGAAGTGGATGCTGAAACAGAGCTAATTGTCATTGACGGGGGGTCCTCGGACGAGCGAACTTTAGAGGAGCTGGAGCGCTATCGCCGCCACCTTTCGGTCTTCCTTAGTGAGCCAGACCAGGGATTGTACGACGCAATGAACAAAGGCCTGCGTTACGCAACGGGCGATATCATCGGCTTCCTCAACGCGGACGATCGCTACGCCGATCGCTCCGTGCTACGGGATGTTGCCGCCGCCTTTGCAGACCCCAGTATAGAGGCGTGCTATGGCGACGTCGTTTACACCTCACGTCAGGACGAGCGAATCATCCGATACTGGCGTGCCGGCACGTACAAACGGTGGAAATACTACTGGGGCTGGATGCCAACCCACCTGACTTTCTTTGCCCGCCGCTCTGTCTACGAGCGCCTTGGTCATTTCGATCTTGCCTATCCAATTGCTGCTGACTACGACCTTATGCTGCGCTTTCTCTTCTTAGGCAACATCCGCGTGCACTACATTCCCCGCATTCTGGTATGTATGGACGCCGGTGGAACAAGCAACGACTCCCTCCGCGCTATTGTACGGGGCAACTGGGAATGCTGGCAAATCTGGAAGAAGCACGGACTGACGCTCCACGGTATTCTGGTCCCGCTGGTCAAGCCCTTGAGGAAAGTTGGGCAGTTCCTGCGCCGTCCCCCCGCCATTCCAGAAGTCCTGCGCGCACAGTCAGCCGCCAGGACTGTTACCGCCGCAACAGGTTGATGATGGTGGTTACGATAAACGTCAGCGTAGAGGCAGCCCCCACTAAAACTGTGTAGAGTTGAAGCTCCGTCTGCTGCTGTGCCCACGCAGGGACATCCAAGCGGCGCGGGACGTAGATTTCGTCGCCGGGTTGGATTATCCCCGCCTCTTTTGGTTCAAGCCAATGCCGCGCTGGACCCCGCAGTATCCGGACCCGTTTTTCATCCGCTCCGACACCGTATCCCCCTGCCCGCTGGATGTACCATTCAGGAATCTGGTTGGGCTCAAAGGGAACAAATCCGGGCAGGCGTACCTGTCCCCAGACATACACATGTGGACTTGCCTGTGGTACCACAATGACGTCACCATCTTCCAGGGGGACATCATGGCTCAGGTCTCCACGCTGGAACAGCGCCACAAAGTCGCAGGAGACCAGCGAGCGCTGTAGCCGCATGTCTAAGATGTAGCGCACTGTGTCCTCCAGGCGGAGGTCACTGTAGAGAAAGCGGCTGTAGAGTCCCACCTCCGAGGGGATGCGGGGGTCTACCGTCGCCAGCTCTTGTGGTGGCACACGCTGAATATACGCATATGCAAGAGCAGCCGCGGGCGTAAAACCGCCCGCCTGATGGATAACCTCTCGTAATCGAGTTCGCCGTGGCTCGATAACGTATGTCCCGGGGTGTAGCACGGAACCGACAACGCGCACCATCCCACGCAATCCAGAGCCAGCTACAGGACGCTCCGGCACTATAACAACACTTCCCGGTAGAAGCTCAACTTCTGTAAGCGGCATACCTGCTGTGTCCAGCCCCACTCGTCGGGGAGGTTGCCCCGGGATATAGACCAGGGCAGCAGGCTCTGCGCTTCCTTCCTTGAGCCCTCCAGATAACCGCAGCAGGAAGGAGAGCTTGTCTCCCGCCCGATATGCAACACGAAGTGGTCGCCGCACTGCACCACCAATAGATATTGTCGGATACCCTTCAGGCGGCGGAGCTGGCACTACAATTTCCAACCCCTCGCTCACCGTCGGGTCGGCAACCAGGTCGTTCATGGCTCGCCCCCGCTCAAGATCCGCTGTACGTAAGCGCCCATCGGCGGAGCGTAGTATGATGTTGCGAACACAGTAACTGGGTAATGGCGGGATACTGCTGGGTTCCCACTCTTGAACCCCTATCTCTTGAAGTGAGCTTACCAACGGCGCAACTACAGCCCCCCGCCCCTTGCCGCCGGAAACAGCCGCCTGCTCCCCTTGCATGGCAATCCGTACGGCGGTGGAAACCCGAACATTGCCCGGCAGTATGTATGTTCCCGGTGCACGTACATAGCCCGTGACAGTAACAATAACTCGGCGAGGTATCGCAAGTTGAACATCGGCTGAAGCCGAGGGGTTGCGCTGCAGTACAAGTTGCCGTAGCTCCTTTCGGGCCTGTGCCAAGCTCATCCCACGGACGGAAAGCATCCCGATACGGGGAATGAGTATGTCACCCGTGGCTGAAACGACAGCCCGATGGGTCTGCACTACAGGTGCCAGAATATGGACCAGGAGTACATCCCCAGGCCCAAGTAAATATTCTTCGGGTGGAACTACGTGATCTGCTGCTGGCAACTCTGGTATGGTTTCACGTAGCGTGCTCAGTGTCCCCGCCTCCTCCAGGGACTGCCACACCGACTGCGGGAAAAAGGTTTTTGGCGACTCCTGCGCCCACAGAAGGCTACTCCACAGAGATCCGTAAACAACGCTCCAGAACAATCTGCGCGATGCGCTCAGCAGCATGTCCATCCCATAACGGTGGCACTTGTCCCTGCTTCCGCTCCCCACGCTGCAATGTTTGCAGCGCTGCCCGTAACGGACCAGGTTCGGGCGGTACAAGCCAATTAGTGCCCAATTGGCAGGTAATTGGGCGTTCCGTCGTGGTCCGCAGGGTCAAACACGGTATGCCTAAGTAGGTGGTTTCCTCTTGTATGCCTCCAGAGTCGGTCACTACAAAGTCCGATTCCAATACCAACGCCAAAAACTCTACGTAGCGCAGGGGGGGTAAGAGGCAAAGCGGCCGCACATACTGCTCCAGCCCGAAGCGGTCTATCGCCTGCCGGGTGCGGGGATGTACTGGAAAAACCACCGTACGCCACTGTGCCAGTTCGCTGAAAAGCTGCAGTAGAAGGCGCAACTGCTCCGGATTGTCAACGTTGCTGGGCCGGTGAAGCGTCACAACAACATAGCCCCGCGGTTGCAGCCCTAAGTCGCTTCGAATGGAATGACAACGGGCTTTGGGTAAAGCAAACAGCAGTGAATCGATCATTGTGTTCCCAACCAGAAAAATCTGTTCCTCCGATTTCCCCTCCCGGCGCAGATTTTCGACTCCACTGGGCTCAGTAACAAAGAAATAATCAGCGATGGCATCGGTAGCAACCCGATTGATTTCCTCAGGCATCCTCCGGTCAAAGCTCCGGAGGCCCGCTTCTACGTGGGCTACAGGGATACCCAGTTTCACGGCTGTCAGCGCGCAAGCAATTGTAGAGTTGACATCCCCAACAACGAAAACCAGTTGTGGGCGAAGCTGCAGGCAAACTGGCTCAAACGCTAACATAATACGCGCAGTCTGTTGCGCCTGCGTTCCGGAGCCTACCCCGAGAAAGACCGCCGGCTCGGGCATCTCCAGATCAGCAAAAAAGACGTCGGAGAGCTCGGCGTCATAGTGTTGTCCTGTGTGCACGATGATGTGCTCCACACGCTCAGCATAACGTGCAAAGGCACGGTGCAGAGGCGCTACTTTCATGTAGTTAGGGCGTGCTCCCACAACGGAGAGGAGGCGTGCCCTCATTGCCCGCTTCCTAAGAGGACAATGCGGGCGCGCGGACGGACCACGTGGCGGCAGGCATTCCGGGTATCCACCACAACGCGACTGTAGCGACAGACTAACCCATAGTCCACACAACTATGGTCGGTTGTAAT